>CACWIU010000076.1 GCA_902761025.1 uncultured Ruminococcus sp.
TGACAATGGAAAGTCCTTTTCACATTTATTTTTTTGCAGATAAAATAGATTTTAATGTATTTATAAACATGTATCACAACAGATAAACGCCCGACCGCAAAAATTAAAATTTTTACGGTCGGGTCAATAATTATTGTAAACAACAGGCTCGCTTCACGTGTTAAAAAAGGTTTTTCCGCAAGTTAACGAGAATTTTTTTTTCTCGGCGGCTTACTTGAACTTGTGACATTCCAAGCAGATTTGCTGTTTGAGTTTGTGTTAAGCCTTTATAATAGCGGAGTGATATTAGTTTTCGGTCATTTTCTTCAAGCTTTGAAAGCTCCTGCTCCAAACTCAGCTTTTCGGCAAGCTGTTCTTCCCCCGAATCTACGGGAATGTCAAGCTGCGTTATTTCTTCTTCTTCACTGTCCGATACCGTAAGCGAAAGCGGCTGACGGCATGCGCACAATGCTTCTGCCGTTTGTTCTTCCGATATGCCTATGATTACAGAAAGCTCCTTTACAGTAGGCTCAACTCCCAATCGGTTTATGTATGCCTGCCTTGCCCTCTGCACTTTTATCGCCGTTTCTTTTAAACTCCGGCTTACTTTAAGTGCCCCACTCTTGCGAAAAAGACATTTGATTTCTCCCATAATCAATGGCACGGCATACGTTGAAAAGCAAAGCCCTCTGCTTTCGTCAAATCTGTCAATAGCTTTTACAAGTCCCAGACAACCTGCGCTGAAAAGCTCCTCGTACTCTATCCCCCGTCCTTTGAATCTGTTTGCTATGCTATGCACCAACCCCAGATTTTCATTTGCCGCTCTGTCACGTGTTACATTCATTTTGCATTGCCTTATTTCTGCGAATAATATATTTTTCCATGGTCACAGTCGTACCGCAATTAACTTTTGACGTGACTTTCAGCTTATCCATGAAACTCTGCATAACTGCAAATCCAAGCCCCGCGCGTTCTCCCCCAACTGTCGAGAAAAGGGGTTCCATTGCCTGCTGAATATTTTCAATGCCTTTTCCTTTGTCTTTGATTTTTATAACAATTCTGCCGTTGCTGTAAATCCTTGCGCTTATGCCGATTTGCCCCTCGCCGTATTCGTAACCGTGTATAATAGAGTTTGTGACTGCTTCCGAAACTGCTGTCTTGATGTCGGCTAATTCCGTAATAGTCGGGTCAAGCGGAAGAACAAAAGCGCTGACCGCCGCGCGGGCAAAATTTTCGTTCATGCTTTTGCTTAAAAATGTCAAGTTCATTTCATTGATTAAGTCCATAATTATCACCTTTGTTTTTTTTCATATTGTTAATGCCCTGACGCCCGAAAGAACTATAATTCGCTCCAAGTGCGGCGGTACATTAGCCAAAGCAATCTTGCCGCCCGACAGCTGCATAAGCCGATACCGCCCCATTATAAGACCTATTCCCGAGCTGTCCATAAATTTTACTCTGCGAAAATCAAGTATCAGCTTTGACGGACGGTATTTTTCAATGTCGCCGTCTATACTGCGGCGAATATCTCTTGCGGTGTGGTGGTCAATCTCGCCGAATAACAGAGCAGTCAGTATGCCGTTGTCGCAAACCGTTTTGACATTCATTTTTATTATTTCCTCCTTTTTGGAACAAGGCTTAACTTAACAAAATAAAACGAGCCTCTGTGTCCTACCTACTATTGTAAAACACAAAGGCTGAATATTTGAGTGTATTCTGTTGTCGAGTTCTGCTTTTTTCTTTTTTTTTAAAAAAGAATACTTAAACCGTTGCTTTCTACAGGGGCAACATCAAGTGTAAAGTCGCTGTTCAAAGTCATTCCCGAAGAAACAAGAGCGTTGAGCGATTCCTGATAGGCAAGTTCAGGCATATTGTTTTCACGGCTCAAATGCGCTAAAACAAATCGCTTTGTTCCGCCCCGAACAAGCTTCGGCAAAAGTTCTGCGCATACATTATTCGATAAATGTCCTATTTTAGACAAAATTCTGCGTTTTAAATAATACGGATAAGGTCCCAGTTCTAACATACGCACATCATGATTTGACTCAATTACTACCGTGTCGCAGCCTAACAGAGAATTAGCAACATCTTCCGTTAAATATCCCAAATCAGTAGCAAGGGCAAATTTAACGTCGCCCATATCAACTTTGTATCCGCAGCCCTCTGCGCAGTCATGTGAAATAGGAAAACAATCTACGCGCATAGTATCAAGGTCAATGCCGTCTGCCCCGATTATGCGGCAGTCCGTTTTTTCATCGACATAATTCAGCCGAAGCATTGCCTGCTGTGTGCCGACTGTAGAGTAAACGGGTATATTGTGACGATTAGCCAAAACTCTAACGCCTTTTACATGGTCAATATGTTCGTGCGTTACAAAAATAGCTTTAACAGATGATAATTCGATATTATTGTCTGTCAAGGCTGATGTAATCTGTTTTGCGCTGCGTCCGGCATCAATCAAAATGCCTTGTCCTCCCTTTGCGATATAATAACTGTTTCCTTGACTTCCGCTGAAAAGCGGCACAACCTTTGCCATATAATATTTCTCCAATTCCAACAAAAAGCCGTTTCAAGGAAAGCTCCGCAAGCAATCTTTAAAAACGGCAGTTTTTTATTTAATTATTAATATTTATTTTTTAACTGTAGTCGTCGTCATCATTAGACGTATCTTCCTTGCACACAACCCTTTTAATATCGGCGCCCACGTCCTGAAGCTTTTGAACAAGTTTTTCGTAGCCGCGTTCGATATACTTAATATCGCTTATTTCAGTAGTGCCTTTTGCCGCAAGTCCCGCAATTACCATAGCTGCCCCTGCCCTCAAGTCAAGAGCCTTTACGCCTGTTCCCGTTAAATTTTGTCGTCCGTAAATTATAGCTTTATTGCCCGAGTAGAAAATATCGGCTCCCATCATTTGAAGCTGCGGAATATAAGAAAAGCGGCTTTCCCAAACACTTTCTGTCGCGCGGCTTCTGCCGGACGCAAATGAAAGCATTGCCACAAACTGAGGCTGCATATCAGTAGGAAAACCGGGATGCGGCGCTGTCTGAAATTTACAGCAGCCAAGCTCTCCCTCTCGAATGACCCTAACAGAATCATCATGTACTTCAACAACCGTACCCGTAGCGCGAAGTCTGGAAATTATTGAATTAAGGTGTTCGGGAATAACATTTTCAATAAGAACATTGCCTCCGGTCGCAGCAACCGCCGCCATATATGTGCCAGCTTCGATTTGGTCCGGAATAATGGAATAGCTACAGCCATGCAAACGCTCGACGCCTCTTATTTTTATAACGTCCGTACCCGCGCCCTTGACATTTGCCCCCATTGAATTAAGGAAATTTGCCAAATCAACTACATGCGGCTCTTTTGCGGCTTTTTCAATAGTTGTTCTTCCGGGAACTTTTACAGCTGCCAACATTGCGTTCATAGTAGCTCCGACAGAAACCACATCAAAACTAATGTCACTTCCCGAAAGTTTTTCGGAATCAAGAATTATTTTTGAAATGTCTATTCTGCATTCTGCTCCGAGAGTTTCAAAAGCTTTCAAATGCAAATCAATAGGACGTTCGCAAAAACTGCATCCTCCGGGGAATGGTACTTCTGCTTTGCCAAACTTGCCCAGCAAAGCTCCCAACAAATAATACGATGCTCTCATATCGCCCACAAGCTTATTGCAAGTTACCTTGTGGCTTATAATGCCTCTCGGGTCAATTATAACCCTTGATTGGTCATCGCCGACATATGTCACATCTGCTCCCATATGCCTCAATATTGACAAAATAACATTTACGTCTTTTATTTTTGGCAGATTATCTATCTCGCACGGCTCGTCCGAAAGGACAACAGCCGGAATAATCGCTACTGCGGCGTTTTTCGCTCCGCTTATCGGAATTTTTCCGTAAAGTTTTTTTCCACCGTTAATAACAAACTTATCCATTAGGCACTCTCCCATCCGGCTTTTTTGAAGAATAAAATTCTGCCCTTTTAAAACTCGCTATCCAAAATTTTTGAGATTTGCCAACTTTTTTGAAAAAATGTCGGACAAAAAACCTCAACAGGCTTCGCCTTGATTTTGCGACAGTGTTTTACAAATTACCGCTGTTTTTCAGCTTTAAGGACAGACAGCAAGGCGGCTGCCAACAACCCCAATAGGCAGCCTGCCGCCGATAATTTATTCTTAATCTTCTGTTTTTTTAATCGCTTCGCTCTACTTTTTCCGAAGTCCGGCTAACCGTCATGCAAACCAACGGCGAACACACTTATACCATTCTCTTTTTATCCCCTGACTGTCCTAAAAAATCAACCATATATTTTACCCAAAACACACAAAAGAAACAAATCTGCGGACAGTCACTTTCCGTTATTACAAAAATTACACCTATAAAAAATTCTCTAATAGAAATGATAATACAAACGGTGAAAAATGTCAATATTATTTCAAGAAGTTACAGAAAAAGTTACAAAGAAATATCGTATTCAACAATATTATTCGATAGGCGGCTCGTGAAATTCAGCTATATCCATACCGGACATATACATGTCAAGCCGTTCGTCGTCAAAGCGATTCAAATCCCGAACGCCGGAAAGCAGTTCGAGGTGATGTCTGAGCTCGTGAGCAAAAGTATGACGCAGTTTTTCGTAAAAATCAACGTCGTTCATATGTCCGTAAACAATACGAAAAGAACCGCAGTATATTATTATATATCTGCCGGTTATATCGCTGTGATACTCGCCCATGATAAAAAGCGGTCGAGAGGGCTGACTTTTGGGGTGAAGCTTAAACTGCTCGGATAAAATCACACCTCCGCTGAGTTGTGACATCAGCTCAGCGGGGGTATTGTCTATGATTTGTTCGAGCATTGCTTGTACATCGTCGTAGCTCTTCATATCGTTATTGTGTTTGAATCAATCGAGAAAATCTCTCAATCTCTTGCTGCGGCTGGGGTGACGGAGCTTACGGAGTGCCTTTGCCTCAATTTGCCGTATTCTTTCCCTTGTGACCTTAAATTCTCTGCCAACCTCTTCCAAAGTTCTGGAACGTCCGTCTTCCAATCCAAAACGAAGTCTGAGAACCTTTTCTTCACGAGGGGTAAGCGTATCCAAAACCTCGCTGAGCTGCTCTTTAAGCAGGGTATGGCTTGCGGCGTCTGCCGGAGCGGGGGCATCGTCGTCCGGTATGAAGTCACCCAAATGTGAGTCCTCTTCCTCGCCTATCGGTGTTTCCAATGAAACGGGTTCTTGAGCAACTCTCATAATTTCACGAACCTTGTCAACGGGCATATCGATAACTTCCGCAATTTCTTCCGCAGTAGGCTCATGACCGTTTGTATGCAGAAGCTGATTTGAAATTTTCTTGACCTTATTGATTGTTTCCACCATATGAACAGGTATTCTGATAGTCCTTGCCTGGTCGGCAATAGCTCGTGTGATAGCCTGTCTTATCCACCATGTTGCGTAAGTGGAAAACTTGAAGCCTTTTGTGTAGTCGAATTTTTCGACTGCTTTAATAAGACCAAGGTTGCCCTCCTGAATTAAGTCAAGAAACTGCATGCCTCTTCCAAGATAGCGTTTTGCGATACTTACTACCAAACGCAAATTCGCCTCGGAAAGACGTTTTTTTGCAGCACTGTCCCCTTCCTTAACCTTCATGGCAAGGTCTATTTCTTCCTCCGAAGAAAGCAGCGGAACACGGCCTATTTCTTTCAAATAGACTTTTACGGGATCGTCAATAGTCAATCCTCCGTCGCCGGATTCGGAAAACTCGTTTTCCCCCTGAGCAGCCAGCTCACTTTCCAAATTATCAAGCGGATTTTCGTCAAAATCGTCAATAATTTCGATACCGGCAGCTTCAAGGGCATCGTAAAATTTTTCGAGCTGTTCGGGACTGAAATCCACCTCGCCCATTGCGTCAAGAATTTCTTTCGTAGTTAAATTTCCCTTACCTTTGCCTTTCTCGCCAAGTTCTTTCAGTATTGTTTTCTTATCAGGTGATGATGCCATACTAAATTCATTCCTTTCTTTAATAAACAAGTAAAAATATAAAATATATAATTAAGGGCGTTGCCCTTAAAAGACATATAAAAGGCTTCGCAAAACTTTAACGAGAATTTTCATTTGAATCTTACAAACTAAAATTAATCGAGAGAATCATCGTCTGTAAAAACCTCTAAACTATGGCAATACGCCTCTCTCATAATGCAGCGAATCTCTTCGGCAGGAATATTAGTGTATTCTGAAATTTCCTCTGCGGTAGGCTCGTAACCGTTGATATGAAGAAGGTAATTTGAAGCTCTTTCAATCTTGTGGATTTTTTTCACAATATTCAAAGGCAATCTGCAATACACTCTTGTTATTTCTTCAAAAGCTCTTGTAATACAATGCCTTATCCACCATGCGGCATAAGTGGAAAATTTGAAGCCTTTTGTATGGTCATAATTATCGACTGCCTTAATAATACCAAGGTTGCCCTCCTGAAGCAAGTCAATAAACGGCATATCGCCACCGAGGTATAATCTTGCAATGCTTATTCCCAAACGCAAATTTGCTTCCGCAAGACGTCTTTTAGCGTCAGCGTCACCTTCTTTAACTTTCATTACAAGGTCTGTTTCTTCATCTGAAGAAAGCAAAGGCAACCGAGCCACTTCTTTAAAATAGAGCTTTAAGTGGTTTGATTCTTCGTCCCCCGATTCGGAAAATCCCGATTCGCCATGAGCGGCAAGCTCACTCTCCAAATTATCGAAAGGATTTTCGTCAAAATCGTCTATAACCTCAATGCTGGCAGCCTCAAGAGAACTATAAAGTTTTTCAAACTCTTCGGGATAAAAATCCACCTCGCCCATTGCTTCAAAAATCTCTTTTGCAGTCAAATTACCCTTATGTTTACCTTTCTCTTCAAGCTCTTTAAGTATTGTTTTCTTGTCAGGTTTTGATAAATCCATATTAAATTCATTCCTTTCTATAAAAAAACAATCAAAAATATGTAATAACAAACATATCAAAAGCTTCTGCGAGATTCCAAGATTCAATGGTTATCGTTTCCCCATGATTTGCCAATATATTATT
>CACWIU010000077.1 GCA_902761025.1 uncultured Ruminococcus sp.
AACTTTTTTTTTTTTTTTTTGGCGGATTCCAAAGGCGGAGCCTTTGGTGGGTTATTAAGGGCAAAGCCCTTAACAATATATTACTCTCAAAAAATCTGCTGTGCAAAAAATTTTTTGAGAGTAATTTTTAATTATTAGATTATTTTAATACTTTTGAAAATACGCCGCACAGTTCTTCTCCGGTGATTGCAAACACAACTTTATTGAAACGTCCTTTATAATTAGGCTCGTTCAGCACTTGCAGAAAAAGTTCCGCAATGTGTTTCGGCGGATTGCGAAACGCACCGCAGCCCATTGCTCCCAACACAAGATTTGTTACGTCATTGTCTGCCGCAATGCTCATTATTGTGCGTATTTTGTTCAAAGCCGCTTGGGTCATTTCGGGAGTAAGACGAATTTCACCGTCTTCATTAAGTACCGTTGCCGGTCTGTTTATTGCCGGAACCGCAATAAAATTTGTTTTCCACGGCTCGTCTAAAAGCGGGTATCCTTCTAACTCCCTGCCGCGGAAAATAGTAACGTCTTTGCTCCAAACTCCTCCGAAGTTTCTGTCAAGCGGATATTGATTTTTTGACTTCGGAAGGTCATATTCGTTCGCATAATCTGCAAAAGGATACAAAGCCGTAAAATAATTTGAACGCAGAAAACATGATTCCTCTTGTGCCCCACTGCCTGAATATACGCCGCCGCCCGGATTTTGACGGTTTGCAAGATTTAAAACCGCTGTTATGCCGTCCGTTTCCGACTGCAATTTTTTTGCCGCGTCAAGAGAATCCATTTGCCAAACATCAATCGCAGTGTCAAAAGTTGTTGCCGGCGGTTCAACGCTTAATTCTTCGGAATACATTTTAGAGCAATTCATCATTTTATAAGCGTCCCACGGAATTTGTACTTCTTTTCCCGATTGAGAAATATAACAGCCGTCTTGTACGACAGCGATATGCTTTTGATAATACTTAGCTCTAAAGCTGTGCTGCTCCTGTCGTATGCGGCGGTTCCAAATCGGCAAAAATTCTTCAAGCCATTTTTCGGAATCCCATTTTTCCGCTGTCGGAATATTATCATATTTAGGCAAAGTATTTGCCAATAATTCGATTGTTTTTGTAAGCACTTGTAATTGACGTATTTCATCGGTGCTTTTACATTTTGATAAACAATAATAAACTGAACATAAATATTGAGAAAAATTAGCAAATATCTCGTCCGATTCGCAGTGTTTAAAACGCATGCACGCTGTGTCAACAAAATACGAATCGTTTATATATTCGTCTGCCATGAGTTTTAAATTTTCCGAAACGGGATTTTCAGAATCATACCATTGACCGAAGCTGTCTATAAATCCGCTGTTACAACGGTATTTGCTTTCTGTTATGGTTATAAGTCCGCCGGCAGTCGCAATAATGGACAATATGGCTGCCGCTTTATATGCGGGGTCTGTATGAAATGATTTTACAGAGGGGTACATAAGTTTATAAACGCCTCGCAAAGATGACACGGCAGAATCAGGAAAACCTTGTATGTGTTCGGCGTACTCGTTTTTTATGCCCTCTTTAATGTTAGAAATCAATAGTTCGACATTCATTTGAAAACATTCCTTTCTTTAATAATAATTAATGATTTACAGAAAAATTACGTATGAAAAAAGGCAAGCTTATATTTCAAAGCCTGCCCTATAACCGCTGCACGTCTTTGGTGGGGTGACATTCCCACATCTCCTAACCTCTGCAAAGAGGGGCGACGGCTGCCCGTTCCGTCCTCAAATACGCGTATATATAGTATATTAACCTCTACTATTAATTATACTCGAAAAATTAAATTTGTCAATACTAAAATTAAAAATTCAAACAGGTTTCAGTCTATTTTTGCTTATGTAGCTGTTTATTGTGTGGTCATTCACGCTGTACATGGAACGTGCAAAAAAAACATTGTTTTTAGTTCCTCGTACAGCTATTTTTATGTGAATTACTTCATCGTTGAATTTTTTGTAGTACTCCAAAGAGTTATCCTTTGGATTTATACCAACATAATCAGGAGTACTTATAATATCCGACATTTTGTCGGCATAACTTAAATATGTTGACCTATGTTCGTTTTCCATGTGTGTACGATTGCTTAAACCGACATATATGGGAGTATCGGGAGATATGTCTAAATTGAATGTTGATACCATTTCCGAACCAATAATTCCAATTTTTTCTTTATCTGTCATCATATTTAACCGCCTTTATTTTATAATTAATCTTTATTTAAAGGCGAAAAGGGCAGATGCTGCCACTTTTTACAGCGGCTAAGCGGTTAGAAGATGTGGGAATGTCACCTCGTAAAATCTTATTGCTAATTTATTTTATCAGAGTATGCTTTCAATGAATATTCGTTAAATAATACCCATTTTATTACGTCGAATTTATCGGGGTGTTTTGAAACAAAGTCCTTGACTGCTTTTACTGCAATTTCTGCCGCTTCGTTAAGCGGAAAATGATATACTCCCGTTGATATTGACGGAAACGCAACGCTGCGTATGCCATTTTCTACGGCCAGCTCAAGGCATGAGCGATAACACGACGCAAGCAGATCTCTTTCCCGGTAATCTCCGCCGTACCATACGGGACCGGGCGTATGTATTACATAATCGCATGGCAGTTTGTACGCTTTTGTTATCTTCGCTTCACCCGTTTTGCAACCGTTGAGCGTTTTGCATTCTGCCAGAAGCTCGGGTCCTGCCGCCGCATGTATAGCTCCGTCTACGCCGCCGCCCCCCAAAAGGCTTGTGTTGGCAGCGTTTACAATCGCCTGTACTCCGTGGTCTTTGGTGATATCCCCCAAAACTGCCATTAATTTTGTTTGCGTTGGTTTCTTGGAGTTTTCATCTTTCCATTTTGCGTCGCAATACTTCCTCAGCCAGTCTTCATCTCTGTATGAGCCGTATTCGCTCATTAAGCAGCCGTGACAGATATCGTCAGCCATTTCTATAATGACGTCTATCAATTCCAAGTTCTCTTTCCACTTGCTTTCAATAGCGTCATATCCAACTATTGCCCCAATGATATTTCCTGTGATTGCTCCCGTTGAGTCGCTGTCGCCTCTATGGTTTACAGAGGCAATCATTCCGCCCGAGAAATCATTTTGATAGCGGATTGCACAGTAAATTGATATCGCAAGAGCTTCTTCTGCTACCCACCCTTGACCCAATCTATAAATGTTGTCAAGGTCAGGTTCTTCATTTTCCGAAAGCTCTACGGCTAAGTCTATAATTTCTGTAAGCTCTTTTAAGTTTTCGTCGCCCTCAAAAAGCTTCTCAACAGTGTTTCTTGCTTCAATGACAATGTCTTTAAGCGGCATTTTTTCTTTTGAAAATACTATGCGGCTGATGATGTGCGTCAAAACGGCGGCAGGCATATAGCCCAATGAATTGCCGTGAGTTATTGCCGCAATCTCCGCACCCTCCATGTCGAGTTTTTCAATAGGCATACTGTCATAATTGAGAGCCAACGGAGCTACTCTCATTACGCCGCCGCAGCCTTTGCTATTGTTTTTAGGTTCGGCTATATAAGACTCGGGAGTGTTCGGGTGTTTACTTGCCAGCGTCAATGCCGAAATACATGTTCTTCCCGGGGCTCTCCGTGCGTAAAGTTCGGGAACGTCCGCAAGCCATGATACGCATTTCTGCTCGGGGCTGCGTTTCTCTGTGTCGCCGTAACTATATGCGTAGTCTTGAGTATACAGCCAGTCTTGATATGCTTTGGCAGCATATGCTGCCGGTCTTGCTTGTATTCCTCTTAAACAGCCTCTTGTATCGCCTATTAAAAGACCGTTGGCTGTAAAAAGCGTCATTTGAGTATCGTCCGAAATTAAAGCCTTGCCCGTTTTGGGGTCGAGTTCATATTCCGTAATGCCTTTTTTTCCGTATGTTGAAAAAATTTGATTTTCCGACCAAAATTCTACTGCATAACCCAAAGCGTCCCCGACAGCTCCGCCGACTAAAGAACCTCGGATTTTATCAAGATACACTTCTTTTTTGGCTGTTTTTTCAGCAATGTTTTCGTCCATTTTAAGCCCTCTCTTTCCAAATATTAATATTAATATTTATTATTATAACTGTTTTAATTAAGTTTTGTCAATATTAATTCACCGTGTTTTTTAAAAAGTGCGGCATAAGTTACAAAATTTTAACAATGATTTTTTTGTTATCTATTGACTTTTGATATAAATATAATGTAATATAGAAACAGCCAATGTATATTTAGAATGGTATTGAATATTACTTTTTGATTATAAAAATTTTGTATGTCAAAAAAATTTCTTCAAATTCTAATAGATTGTGTGTTGCAATTTTTTTTGATATATGGTATTATTATATTAAATCGTAAAACTGAATCGTAAAATTATTAGAAAAATTTACGAACAAGCATAATTAAGTTTATTTTTTAATTTTTATTTTTATTTTTTAATGAAAAGAGGGTAAATATGGCAAGTAATGTTTTTAACCTTTCGGAACTGGATTTATTTCTAAAAGGTAAATCAACGCATGCGTACGAGTATCTTGGTTCGCACTTTATGGAAATAGGCGGACGTTCAGGCGTCGTTTTTCGTGTGTGGGCTCCAAATGCCAAAAGCGTTGCCGTTGTGGGCGATTTTAACGACTGGGACGAAAATGCAAATTATATGTACAAAGTTTTGGGTACGGGCGTTTGGGAAATTTTTATAGACAACGTTTCCGAGTATGACAACTATAAATACAGTGTTGAAACTCAGTGGGGCGAGAGAAAGCTTAAAACCGACCCGTATGCTTTCCATTGTCAAGTTCGTCCCGAGAATGCTTCTAAAGTCTACAATATAGACGGTTACGAGTGGGGCGATGAAGAGTGGTACGAGTACAAGAAAACTCATCTTCATTACAACGCTCCTTTGAACATTTATGAAATGAATGCCGGTTCATGGAGAAAAAATGACGACGGCAGCTACTATTCCTACAAGCAGCTTGCGGAAACGCTTGTTCCGTATATAAAGGAAATGGGCTATACTCATATTGAGTTTATGCCTTTGACAGAGTTCCCGTTTGACGGCTCATGGGGTTATCAAGTAACCGGTTACTATGCGGCTACTTCTCGTTACGGCACACCGAAAGACTTGATGTATTTTGTTGACGAGTGTCACAAAGCCGGTATCGGCGTAATTATCGACTGGGTACCTGCTCACTTCCCGAAAGACGCTCACGGTTTGGCACGTTTTGACGGCACCGGCTGTTATGAGTATGAGGACTGGAGAATTGGCGAACACAAAGAGTGGGGTACTTACATCTTCAACTTTGGACGTTACGAAGTAAAGAGTTTCTTAATTTCTTCGGCTAACTTCTGGATTGAGCAGTTCCATTTTGACGGAATCAGAGTAGACGCCGTTGCTTCTATGCTCTATCTTGACTACAACCGTAAAGACGGCGAGTGGCTTCCTAATCAATACGGCGGACGTGAAAATCTTGTTGCGGTAGAGTTCCTGCAAAGTCTTAACAACACTATCCACGAACTGCACCCCGAAGCAATGATGATTGCCGAAGAAAGCACAGCGTGGGCAAATGTTACCGGATACCCGATTGAGGGTTACGGCTTGGGCTTTGACTACAAGTGGAACATGGGCTGGATGAACGATACTCTCGCTTATCTTGCGGAAGACCCGCTCTGGAGAAACTGGCATCAAAACGAGCTGACATTCAGTTTGATTTACGCTTTCTCTGAGAAATTCATTTTGCCGATTTCTCATGACGAAGTTGTATATGGCAAAGGTTCGCTCATTAATAAAATGCCCGGTTATTATGAAATGAAATTCCAAGGCATGAGAGGCTTTATCGGTTATATGATGGCTCACCCGGGCAAAAAGCTTATGTTCATGGGAAGCGATATCGGACAGTTTGACGAGTGGAACAATAATGAGCAGCTCCAGTGGAATTTGCTTGAATTTGACAGACACCGCCAGTTGAATCATTATATTGCAACTGTAAATAAATTCTATCGCGATGTGCCTGCAATGCACGAGAACGACTATGACTGGAACGGTTTCCGCTGGGTAGCTTTGGACGACGCTCCTAACAGCATTATATCTTTCCGCAGAATTGCTTATGACGGCAGCGAAGTTATAGTTGTCTGCAACTTCCAGCCTGTTACGCGTGAAAATTACAGAATTGCAGTTCCTAAGTACGGCATTTATGAAGAAGTTCTCAACTCCGAGGACAGCGAGTTCGGCGGCTGCGGCATTGTGAACAGCGGCGATATTATGGCTCAGGACGTACCCGACCATGAACTTGATTATTCTATTAATATTAACATTCCTCCGCTTGGCACTTTGTATATCGTTCTGAAAGAGGAACTGCCTGCACCCGAAAAGCCAAAAGCTGAAGAAGAATCAGAAGAAACAGCAAAAGAAGAGCCGACAGAAGAGAAACCGGCAGAAGAAGAAACAACCGAAGAAAAAGCAGACGAGGAAACTGTTGAAGAAGCTCCTGCTCCAAAGGCTGAGGACGAGCCTAAAGCGGACGAGCCGGCAGACGATACGCCTAAGGCAGAGCCTAAAAAGAAAACAACTCGCAAATCCACTTCCAAAAAGTCCAAAAAATAATTTTTAAATACGTGAAGCGAGTTAATTCTTTACAAAAGTTTTTGACCCGACCGTGAATATGTTTTTTACGGGTGGTTTTTGAACGGCTTGTTTTTAACCTAAATGGGCAAGAAGTCCCACACCTCTTAGGTGGAGGGATGAATTGCCCGTCAGCCGCAAGGCTGACTTTTTCCTTGACAATATAAATATGTGTTGCTAAAATATACATATAGGGTTTC
>CACWIU010000078.1 GCA_902761025.1 uncultured Ruminococcus sp.
GACACGCCTGTAAGAATAAGGGTTGCCTGATTTCAGGTGGAAACTTAAATACCAATCTTCTTACGAAGCCCCCTCCTCTACAGGTGGGGGAGAGTTCACGGTCGGGTTCACAAATTATTGTAATCAGTAAACTATCTACACGTATTAAAAATAAAGGAGATAATAGGTATGGCAGTTGATAAGGCAAAAGCTTTGGATACAGCGTTGGCTCAGATAGAAAAACAGTTCGGTAAAGGTGCTGTTATGCGTTTGGGTCAAAAAGAAGCTATGAAAGTTGATTCGATTTCTACCGGGTCGCTGTCGTTGGATATCGCACTCGGAATAGGCGGCTTGCCTCGCGGAAGAATTATTGAGATGTTTGGCCCCGAAAGTTCGGGCAAAACTACGCTGGCTCTGCACTGCATTGCAGAGGGGCAGAAAAAAGGCGGCACTGTCGCTTTTATTGATGTTGAACATGCTCTTGACCCTGTTTATGCGGCTAATTTGGGCGTTGACGTTGATTCGCTGCTTGTTTCTCAGCCTGATACCGGCGAACAGGCTCTTGAAATTACCGAGGCTCTTGTGCGTTCGGGAGCTATTGACGTTATAGTTGTCGATTCCGTTGCGGCTCTTGTGCCTAAAGCCGAAATTGAGGGCGAAATGGGAGATTCTCACGTAGGCTTGCAGGCTCGCTTAATGTCGCAGGCTTTAAGAAAGCTTACCGGTGCTATTTCCAAAAGTAATTGCGTAGCTATTTTTATAAATCAGCTCCGTGAAAAAGTCGGCGTTATGTTCGGCAGCCCCGAAGTAACTCCCGGCGGCCGTGCTTTGAAATTCTATTCTTCCGTAAGACTTGATATACGAAAAGTCGAAACCCTTAAAGTTAACGGCGAAATGATTGGTTCTCATACTAAGGTCAAAGTCGTTAAAAATAAAATCGCTCCGCCTTTCAGAGAAGCAGAGTTCGACATCATGTACGGCAAGGGCATTTCCAAAGAGGGAGAAATTGTTGACTTGGGCGTCCGTGCCGAAATTATTCAAAAGTCGGGTGCTTGGTTCAGCTACGGCGACAGAAGACTTGCTCAAGGCCGTGACAATGTTAAAGAATTGCTGAAAAAAGAACCTGAACTTGCTGCCGAAATCGAAGCTAAAATTATGGAAAATATTGACGTTATTAATTCAAAGCCCGTTACAAAAGGCAAAACCGCAAAAGGAAAATCAAAGAAAGAAGCTCGCGCAGAGGCTGAGGCAGAAGCAGAGGCACAGTCTGAGTCCGAAGACATCGTTAAAATTGATGCTCCCGAAGAAACGTCGGGCGGTTCTTCTTCTTCTTCCGACAGTTCCAATATAGATATTATGGTTGATTGATTATGACAATTACCGCATTAGTGCCTGTAAAACAAGCTTTAACACTTGTGTATATTGACGGCGAATTTGCTCTTAAGCTCGATACTGCCACGTTGTCAGAAAATGCCGTTAGAGTAGGTTCTGTCTTGGACAATGAATCACTCAAAGAATTAATTGAAAAATCAGAGTATAAACGTGCGAAAGAAAAAGCCTTTTATTTGATTTCCGGCAGGGATTACTCTAAAAAACAGCTTATGGACAAAATTAAACGTCAGTCATCTGAACAAACTGCCGAAGACGTTTGCGAAAGAATGGAGGAACTGGGGCTTATCAACGATGAGAATTATGCTCGCCGCTTGGCTCATGACTTGATTTATATTAAAAAACTTTCTGTCAAAGGCGCAAAATACAAAATGATTGAAAAAGGTATTGACAGAGAGCTTTGCGACGAAGTTTTAGAAGAATTTGAAGTTGACCCCGTTGAGCAGCTTGTGGAATTGATTGAACGAAAATATGCCGATAAACTGGACGATGAAAAAGGGCGGCGGCGTACCGTTGCCGCTCTGCAAAGATTAGGCTACGGCTGGAGCGATATAAAATCCGCTTTGGCTGAGTTTGAGGAAGATTATTAAAAACGATTGAGAGGGATTTAACGCTATGCCGTATACAGTGGGAATGGTCAGCTTAGGCTGCGCAAAAAATCGTGTCGATGCCGAAATGATGCTCTTTGAATTGAAAAAAGCAGGCTATAAGCTCGTTGAAGAGGCAGCTATGGCAGATGTCGCAATAATTAATACGTGCGGTTTTATAGAAAGCGCCAAGCAGGAAAGCATTGACGAAATATTAGAGTTGGCTCAGCTTAAAAAAGAGGGCAAAATTAAAGCTATCATCGCAACAGGCTGTCTTGCGGAACGCTATAAAGAACAAATGATGAAAGAGCTTTACGAAATTGACGCTGTTGTCGGTATCGGAGCAAATTCTAATATTGCCGAGATTGTCGGAAAAGTTTTGCGGAATCAAAAAGTCGAAATTTTCCCCGACAAAAGGCAGCTCCCTCTTGAGGGCGGCAGAATACGAAGCACCGAATATTATTACGCATACTTGAAAATAGCCGAGGGCTGCGACAATAACTGTACTTACTGCGCTATACCTATGATTCGTGGAAAATACAGAAGCCGCAAAATGGAAAATATCGTTGAAGAAGCTCGTAATCTTGCCGAAAATGGTGTCAGAGAGTTAATTGTAATCGCTCAGGATACTACAAAGTACGGCGTGGACTTGTACGGAGAATATAAGCTTGCAGCTTTATTGAAAGAATTGTGTTCAGTCGAAAAGCTTGATTGGGTCAGAGTTCTTTATTGTTACCCCGAATGTATTACAGACGAACTTATTGACGTCTTTGCCACTGAGGAAAAACTTCTCAAATATATTGATTTGCCGCTCCAGCACTGCAATGAAAAAATTCTTAAACGAATGAACCGCAAGGGCAGCCGCCGTGAACTTACAGACTTGATAAATAAACTCAGGCAAAGAATACCCGGTCTTGTTCTCAGAACTACTTTTATTACAGGATTCCCCGGAGAAACAGAAGAACAATTTACCGATTTGTCCGAGTTCGTGAATGAAATTAAGTTTGAAAGAATGGGCTGTTTCCCTTATTCTCAGGAAGAAGATACGCCGGCGGCAAAAATGCCCGAACAAATTGAGGAAGATGTTAAAGAACATCGCGCCGAAATTTTAATGGAACAACAGCAATTTATCATGGAAAAATATAACGAAACGCTTTTAGATAAAGAAATTGACGTGTTAGTCGAGGGTTTTGACCGATATGCGGAATGTTTCTTCGGAAGAAGTAAGGCTGATTCCCCCGATGTTGACGGCAAAGTTTTCTTTACATGTTCGGAAAAGAAACCGCATATAGGCGATATTGTCAAGGTTCGTGTGAGCGATTTTCTTAACTGTGACCCAATCGGAGAAATGATTGATTGATGAGGGAGAGATTTTAAAGTGAATTTGCCAAATAAGCTTACTTTGCTGAGAATTATATTAGTGCCGTTTTTTGTAGCGTTTTTGCTTTTGGAAAATATTCCTCATCATTATTTGATTTCATTGATTATTTTCTCGGTTGCGTCTATTACCGATATGCTTGACGGAAAAATCGCAAGAAAATATAATATGGTTACGGATTTTGGCAAGTTTGCCGACCCGCTTGCCGATAAAATTCTTGTTATATCTGCATTCGCTTGTTTTATTCAGTTGAATATTATTAATGCGGTTTTTATTATTTTGGTTCTGTTTCGTGAATTTACAGTTACTTCAATTCGTTTGGTTGCGGTTGAAAGCGGAAAAGTTGTTGCCGCTAATATTTGGGGCAAGGCTAAAACAGTCAGTCAAATGATTGCAATTATAGTTGTTATGCTCAACGGCTATATTGTAGAATTGTATACGCTCGGTATTTTAAAAGATTCTAATAATAAACTTACTTCAACGATTGATATTATGAATATAATAAATCAGTCATTGCTTTGGATTTCAGCCGCATTAACTGTGATTTCGGGAATAATCTATATTAAAGATAATTTTCAATTTATCAAAAACGCAAAGTAACAAAACTGCCTTTTGTATTTTGTTAAAGTTTTTGCCCCGCTTTTTTCAAAAAGCGGGCAGGGTGCAGGGACGGAGTCCCGCTCGCCGAAGGCAGGCTCAAGCCCTTTTAGGGGTGAATTTCAAAAACAGTCCGGCGGACTGTTTTTGAAAGAGGGGCATTTTGGCAGAAAATGCCCCTAAGTTGTAGTTTGTACTAAACTTTTCCCGCCGCTCCAAGGCGGCAAAATACCATAAATTTAAAATACTAAAATTAACGAACAAAACATTATCGGAGAAAAGCTTTCTGTTAAGCAGCTTTTCCCCGATAATTTTATTTTTTCTCAAGACTTCTTAAAAGTTCAATTTCTTTCTTGTACCCCTCAATATCGTTAGGCGTTTCAAGAATAATCGGCAGGCTTTTTACAGCCGCATGATTAATAAATGACGTTATCGCTTGTAACCCAATATTTCCTTTTCCAATCAGCTCATGTCTGTCTTTGTGACTGCCGAGAGGATTTTTGCTGTCATTCAAGTGAATAGCGTATAAATTTTGCAGTCCTATAACTTTGTCAAATTCTTCAAATACTTCGTCCAAGTGGTTTACAATATCGTAACCGCCGTCAAATACATGACAAGAATCAAGACAAACGCCAATTTTTTCTTTACATTCCACTCTGTCTATAATCGTTTTGAGTTCCTCAAAAGTTCTTCCAATTTCACTGCCTTTGCCTGCCATTGTTTCAAGCAAAACAGTTGTCTTTTGCTCAGGTTTAATAATTTCATTCAGCAAATCCACAATATAGTTAATCCCTATTTCTACGCCCTGCTTAACATGACTGCCCGGGTGAAAATTATAATAATTCCCCGGAATGTGTTCCATTCTTGCTAAGTCATCGGACATAATCATATGTGCCAACTCTCTTGTGCGTTCGTCTGCCGAACAGGCATTAAGAGTATAGGGGGCATGAGCAACGATTTTTCCGCCGTTATTTTCTGTCCAAAATTCCACAAAAGCCTTGCAGTCCTCTAAATCTAAGTCTTTTCCCTTGAAGCCACGAGGATTGCGAGTGAAAAACTGAAAAGTATTCGCACCGATAGAAACAGCCTCTTTTCCCATGCTGAGAAATCCCTTTGATGCCGAAAGATGACAACCAAGTGTGAGCATACCGCAACTCCTTTTTTATTATTCTTCCAAAAATGCTTTAAAAGCAAGGTAAGTCATGTATACGTCAACCTTTGAAACGACTTCAAAAGGAGCGTGCATTGAAAGCACGGGAACACCTAAGTCTACTACGTCAACATTAAGATTTGCAATGTATTTTGCGATTGTTCCGCCGCCGCCTAAGTCTACCTTTCCGAGTTCGCCTGTTTGCCATAAAATATTGTTTTTATGCAGCATTCTTCTTATTTGTCCCATAAACTCAGCCGAAGCGTCGCTTGTATCGTATTTTCCGCCGCTGCCCGTGTATTTTGTAATGATTACGCCGCCGTTAAGATAGCTTGCATTGCTGCTCTCGAAAGCACTTGCATAATTCGGGTCGAACGCTGCGTTTACATCAGCCGAAAGGCAAGTTGACTTTGCCATGACATGACGGTATTTTACGCCGTCTGCCTCTGCCAAATCGGCGATAAAGTCACGCAAAAAAGTTGACTGCATGCCCGTATTGCCGTCCGAACCAATTTCCTCTTTATCGCACAGGAATGTAATAAACGTACTCTCCGGATTTTCAACCGCCATTGCAGCCATAACTCCCGGATATGCGCAAACTTTATCATCGTGACCGTAAGCGCCGATAAGACTTCTGTCAAATCCCACATCTCTTGACTTGAACGCAGGGACTAAATCAAGCTCAGCCGAAAGAAAATCCGATTCAATAACGCCGTATTTCTCAAAAAGAATATTTAAAATATTAAGCTTAACTTGTTCGGATTCTTTATCCTGATTAAAGGGGCGGCTGCCGATTAATACGTTCAAGTCTTCGCCTGTAAAAGCTTTTGACACGGGCTTAGCCGCTTGTTCTCTGGAGAGGTGGGGCAGCAAGTCGGACACGCAGAAGCAAGGCTCGTCGTCGTTTTCGCCTATGCAAACATCAATATATTCTCCGTCAAGACGAACGATTCTTCCGTGAAGAGCCAACGGAATAGTTGTCCACTGATATTTTTTAATGCCGCCATAGTAATGGGTTTTGAACAATGCCAAGTCGTTAGCCTCGTAAAGAGGGTTAGGCTTGAGGTCAAGCCTCGGCGAATCAATGTGAGCTATAACAAGGCGAACTCCGTTTTTTGTGCCGTTTTTGCCGATAACTGCAAGACCTATGTTTTTACCTCTGTTAATTACATAGACTTTATCACCGGCTTTGTATGACTTGTTGACATCATACTTTTCAAAGCCATGCTGCAAGGCAATTTTTTCGGTAGTGGCAACGGCTTCGCGTTCAACCTTGCTTGTGTTGATAAAAGCTTTGTATCCCTCGCAAAACTCATCTGCAAGTTTAATTGTTTCGGCATCGAGTTTCAAAGCTCCGCCGGCTTTTTCAGCCGCAAGTTTTTCTTTAAGCTGAGCGGCTTGTGATTTTTCTTTTTCGTTTTTTTCTTTTTCTGTGCGCATACTTTTTGTTCCTTTCTAAAAAATAAAAAATTAAGATTATCGCTTTTTAATTATATCACAACAAACTCTCAAAAAAAAGTCATTTGCTTATATAATTTAAAATTTAAAAATAAAAAATAAAAGAGTACAAACTCGAAAGCTTGTACTCTTTGTATTAGTCTAAAATATAAATTTT
>CACWIU010000079.1 GCA_902761025.1 uncultured Ruminococcus sp.
TGATCGTCATACTTCTTCAAAAAATGTTTCTTTTTTTCCTTTAGCACCGTTGATGCGTACTTCTGCTGTTCACTGAACTTGGAAACTGGTGTATAAATTTATTAAATCTTTAAAATTTTTTATTATCCGCATAACCTAACACAAAAGTCAAACAATAGGTTAAGAAAGGAGTGATTAAATGAGCGACAAAAATACAATTCGTGCGGAAGAGGAGCGAAGAAGAACCATAAAATATGGAAACAATGACGTTTCTTCCGAATACGTCAGCGATGTTTTACATTGCGGGGCTTTGTACAGCACGCTGAATGCAGCCGAAAGAAATAAAACAGACAAAAAAACAAACGCTGCCATACCCAGCGATATGGCAGTTGCAGACCTCAGACATTGGAGCGAATATAGCCAATTATGATTTCTTGAAATGAATTTCTTTTTCGTCATAAAAAAGTGTAAGTTCCGTACCCGAAAGCTTGTAATCGAATAGAAAATCTTTTTGAAGAGAATTATCTGCTATTAGCAATGAATTTTCGCCGATAATGCAAAGACCGCTTATAGTGCAGTGCTTATCATTGTTTTCAATGGTGAGTACTGCATTGTCATTTTCAAATTCAAGATTTGCGGAAAGACCCTGCTCGCCATTGAAAGACCATGAAAAGAGCTTGATTTCATCGGCATTGCAGTTAATTACTTGCTTACCGCAAGATGTCAGTGTTAATACAATAGGGAAAATTAACAGTAATTTTTTAATTTTTTTTATAATCAAAAATCATCGCCGCCTGTTATTTAAATATATAACATATATATTTAAAGAGTTAGTATTTATATGACTTTTTGAAAAAAGTTTCCGCTCTACGCACGGTCGCTGCCGGAACAATGCCGTTTGCGGCATTGTTCCAACCGTAAGAACTTTGTTCTTACGGTTTACGACAAAGGCGCAGCCTTTGTCGGGCAGCGACCTTGTTTGTTGTTATTCTGTAAGTTTAACTGTAACAAAAAATAAAAAGACAGAAAAAAATATTGCTCATTGTTCTCAAATGTGTTATAATACTGTAATATAATAGAAACTTTTTGGGCGGAGAGATAAAATGGTAGTTTTGGGTATAGACCCCGGATATGCAATAGTGGGATATGGGGGAATAGAGGCATACAATACTAAATATCATACGTTAGGGTATGGAGCTATTTTGACAACACCCGAACAAAGTTTTGACCGCAGATTGGAAATTATTTTTCAAGATATGAATAAAATAATAGATAAATGCAAGCCCGATGTAATGGCAATAGAAAGGCTATATTTTCAAAATAACCAAAAAACAGCTATCGACGTTGCTCAGGCGAGGGGAGTTATTGTTCTTTCGGCAAAATTGAAAGGCGTTCCCATATTCGAATATACGCCCCTGCAAGTAAAAACAGCGGTAACGGGCTACGGAAAAGCGAGAAAAGAGCAGGTCATGGAAATGACAAAAAGACTGTTGAAACTTGAAAAAATGCCTAAATATGACGATACGGCAGACGCTCTTGCGATAGCAATATGCCATGTTCAGGCAAACGGTTCTCTGATAAAAAAATATTTAAACGGAAGGGTAATCGGAAAATAATGATATACAGTTTAAAAGGAACATTAATACACCGTACAAATAATTATGCAGTTGTTGAATGCGGAGGAGTTGGATTTAAATGCAGCACATCGCTTACAAGCATAAGGGAAATGCCGTCAATCGGCGAGGAAGTCATGCTTTATACTCATATGGCGGTGCGTGAAGACGCTATTGAGCTTTTCGGATTCACAACAACTCAGGAATTGGAATGTTATAAAATACTAACAAGCGTAAGCGGAGTTGGAGCGAAAGTCGGACTTGCGATTTTGTCTGATTTTACTCCCGAACAAGTTGCGGTCTGCATTGCGTCCGAAGACTCGAAAACATTGACAAAAGCGGCAGGAGTAGGAAATAAGCTTGCTCAGCGAATTGTTTTGGAGTTAAAAGACAAAATGAAAAAACTGAATCCAAATCCAAATTCAAATTCAAAAGAAAATGCGGTTTCATCGGCAGCCGTTTCAAGTAAAGATTTCGTAAATATAAGAAATGCCGTTGAAGCTTTGGCAGTGCTTGGTTACAGCAGTAATGACGTTATGCCTATTTTAACTCAGTTTGACAGCAGTCTTTCAGTAGAAGAGCTTATACATAAAACGCTTTTGGAAATGGGCAGGCGATAGGGGGTAATATTCTTGGAAGAAATGGATTTTGAGGACAGAATCGTATCAAGCTCGGAAATTCCCGAAGACAGCTTAGGAAACGAAAATCCATTAAGACCGAAAACTCTTGACGAGTATATAGGACAAGAGAAAGTAAAAGAAAATCTTAAAATTTTTATCGAAGCTGCAAAAAAGCGAGGGGAATATCTTGACCACGTATTGCTCTACGGACCGCCGGGTTTAGGAAAAACTACGCTTTCGCAGATTATCGCAAACGAATTGAATGTAAATATTAGAATAACTTCGGGACCTGCGATTGAGAAGCCGGGAGATTTAGCGGCGTTGCTTACGAATTTAAGTTCGGGAGATGTGCTGTTTATTGATGAGATTCACCGTATATCAAGAGCGGTTGAAGAAGTTCTGTATCCCTCTATGGAAGATTTTGCGATAGATATAATCACAGGAAAAGGACAAATGGCAGCGTCTTATCATTTGCCGCTGCCTAAGTTCACCTTAGTGGGAGCAACCACAAGAGCAGGACAATTAACGGCTCCTTTGCGTGACAGATTCGGAGTAGTGCTGCGTCTGGAATTGTATTCGCCAAAGGAGTTGGCAGAAATTGTCAGAAGAAGCGCGGGGATTTTAGGAATACCGATTGACGATGACGGAGCGTTGGAAATTGCCTCACGTTCAAGAGGCACACCGAGAATCGCTAACCGCCTGTTAAAGCGTGTGCGTGATTTTGCGCAGGTTATGAGCAACGGACAAATTACTTGCGAGATAGCAAGATTAGCGTTAGACAGACTGGAAATCGACGAGTTGGGACTTGATGCAAATGACAGGAGAATGCTGCAAGCGATTATAAAATTTTACAACGGCGGTCCCGTTGGTTTGGAAACATTAGCTGCGGCAATAGGCGAAGAGGCTGTCACAATAGAAGACGTTTACGAACCGTACTTAATGCAGCTTGGCTTTTTGAGCAGAACTCCGAGAGGGCGATGCGTAACTTTTGCAGCGTGTCAGCATTTGGACATGACGCCGCCTAACGGAGTCATGCCGGGAAATCCGACTTTATTTGACAATTAAAAAAATATTTAAATTTTATTATTTTTACTCGAATGAGAGGAGTTTTATATAATGGGTAAGTTGTTTGGTACAGACGGAGCAAGAGGAATTGCAAATTCAGAGTTGACTTGCGAGCTTGCAATGGCAATAGGCAGAGCAGCCGCAATGGTGCTGCTTGACGAAGAAGAAAAAGAAAAACCGATTATTTTTATAGGAAAAGACACTCGCCTTTCATCTGATATGTTAGAGGGAGCGTTGACGGCAGGTCTTTGTTCTGTTGGCGCAGACGTAGTGCAGCTGGGAACAGTGCCGACACCGGCAGTCGCTTACTTAGTAAGAAAATATAACGCAAGCGCCGGAATAATGATTTCTGCTTCTCATAATCCGCATGAATTTAACGGAATAAAGCTTTTTAACGGAGAGGGCTATAAATTGCCCGACGAGCTGGAAGACAAGATTGAAAAAATTATCGGTGACCCAAATACAAATTATCCTGCTCCGACAGGCGAGGGCTTAGGCAAAGTAACGGCTCTGCCGGGAGCAGTCGAGGCATATATAAATCATATTGCAAAAAGCATTGAGGGAAGTCTTGAGGGATTGAAAATTGCGGTAGACTGTTCAAACGGTTCGGCAAGCGCCACGGCGGAAAAGCTTTTTACAAAACTCGGCGCAGACTACTATATTATCAATGATAAGCCCAACGGTATAAATATAAATGAAAAATGCGGTTCTACTCACATGGACGGTCTTATAAAATATGTGAAAGAAAATAATATGGATTGCGGCATTGCATACGACGGCGATGCGGACAGATGTCTTGCGGTTAACTCCAACGGCGAAGTTATAGACGGAGATTTTATAATTGCTATTTGTGCCAAAGACTTGAAAGAAAGAGGAAAGCTCAGCAAAAATGCGGCGGTTGGCACAGTTATGACTAATATGGGATTCAACAAGTTTTGCGAAGAAAGCAGCATTCACTTTGAGGCAACAAAAGTCGGAGATAGATATGTGCTTGAAAATATGCGTCAAAACGGCTACAACTTAGGCGGAGAGCAGTCGGGGCATGTTATTTTTCTTGATTACGGGACAACAGGCGACGGACAGCTCACAAGCGTACAGCTTTTGAGCATTATGAAACGCACGGGAAAAACTCTCGAGGAACTTTCAAGAATTATAAAGAGATATCCGCAGGTTCTTGTTAATTTGAAAGTATCGGCAGACAAGAAAGACGCTTATCAGACAGACGAAGCTGTAATTGAGAAAATTAAAGAGTCTGAATCTCAGCTTGGAAACAGAGGCAGAGTTCTTGTAAGAGCATCGGGAACAGAACCTCTTATCAGAGTTATGCTTGAGGGCGAGAATTACGAAGAAATAGAGCAGCTTGCCAATGGCATTGTAGACACCATGAAAGAAAGGCTTTGCTGATATTTGGAGATGATTTAAAATGAGAGAAGCAGTTTGGAAAGATTACGAATTAATTGACACGTCATCGGGCAAAAGGCTTGAGCGTTGGGGCGATAAAATACTCATTCGCCCCGACCCACAGGTTATATGGACAACACCTAAAGAAAATCCGTATTGGAAGAAAGCTCACGCAAAGTATCATCGTTCAAGCTCGGGCGGCGGCAGCTGGGAAGTATACAGCCGTCTGCCGCAGGTTTGGAACGTAGGCTATAAAGAATTGACATTTGGCGTAAAACCAATGGGATTTAAGCATACGGGACTTTTTCCGGAGCAGGCGGTTAACTGGGATTTTGTCACAGATGTTATCGCTTCGGAGAAGAGAGAATTAAACATACTGAATCTTTTCGCATATACGGGGGGAGCAACTCTTGCTTGCTTAAAAGCCGGAGCAAGAGTATGTCATGTTGACGCTTCCAAAGGAATGGTAACATGGGCAAAAGAAAACGCAGCCTTGTCAAATTTGGCGCATAGTCATGTGCGCTGGATAGTAGACGACTGCGCAAAGTTTGTTCAGAGAGAAATTCGCAGAGGAAACAAGTACGACGGTATTATTATGGAAGTTGGAAGAAAACTTGTATCCGTTAGTTGAACTTTGTACGCAGGTGTTGAGCGATGACCCGAAGTTTTTTATACTTAATTCGTATACAACGGGGCTTTCGCCGTCCGTTATGCAGTATATACTTGGCGTTACTGTTCAGGAGAGATTTGGCGGTACGGTAGACGCAGACGAAATCGGATTGAGGGTAACTCAAACAAATCAAATTCTTCCTTGCGGTTCTACGGCTATTTTTCTAAAATAATGAAATAAATTCAAGTAAAAATTTGTTCTTTACATAGTGTTTGAGAGGAGTTGAAAAAATGGCGTTTATTGAAGTGGAAAACGTAGTTTTCAGCTATGAAGCCGAAGCGGAAGAAACGGAATCAAATCAGTCAAAAACTGTTTTGAAAAATCTTTCTTTATCGGTTGAAAAAGGGGAGTTTGTCGCATTGCTGGGTCATAACGGTTCGGGAAAGTCAACATTGGCAAAAATGTTCAACGGAATATTGCAGCCTGAAAAAGGGGCGGTAAAAGTTTGCGGAATGAATACGGCTGACGAAGAAAAACTGCTTGATATTCGAAAAAAAGTCGGTCTTGTTCTGCAAAATCCCGATAACCAGCTTGTGGCGAGCATAGTGGAAGAGGACGTTGCCTTTGGTCCCGAAAACTTAGGAATTGAGCCGAAAGAAATCCGCCGCCGAGTTGACGAAGCTCTCAAAGCCGTAGATATGTACGAATACCGCAGACACGCTCCGCATAAGCTGTCGGGCGGTCAAAAACAGCGTGTTGCTATTGCAGGCATTATCGCAATGGAGCCGGATTGTATAGTTCTTGACGAGCCGACGGCAATGCTTGACCCACAGGGACGCAAAGAAGTAATGGACACCATAGTCAAATTAAATAAAGAAAAGCAAATTACGATTATTTTAATAACGCATTATATGGACGAAGCGGCTTTAGCGGATAGGCTTATTGTTTTGGACGGCGGAAAAATACTTGCAGACGGCACTCCGAAAGAAGTATTTTCCCATGTGGAGCTTTTAAAAAGTCATAGTCTTGACGTGCCGCAGTCAACGGAGCTTGCGTATAAGCTTAAATCAGCGGGTTTGAAAATAGACGGCACTCCTCTCAATGTAGAAGAATGCGTTGAAGCTATAGATAAAGTTTTAAAGAAAAAATAATTTCGCAAAATCACAGCGAAGAAAAGGATTTGTGTAATGTCACTTTTAGAAATAAATAATTTGTCTTTTACATACGGCACGGGAACGGCATTTGAAAAAAAAGCCGTCAATGATGTTTCTTTGAAGATAGAACAAGGCGAGTTTATCGGTATTATAGGTCATACGGGTTCGGGAAAATCAACGTTTATACAAATGCTGAACGGATTAATCAAGCCTACTCAAGGTCAAGTGCTGCTTGACGGCACAGACATTTGGGCGAATCCCAAGCAAATTCGAAAAGTACGTTTTCGAGTAGGCATGGTTTTCCAGTATCCGGAATATCAGTTGTTTGAAGAAACGGTTGAAAAAGATATTGCTTTCGGTCCTCAAAATATGGGACTAAGCAAAGATAAAATCAAAGAAAGAGTTGAAAGTGCGGCAAGATTTGTAGACTTGAAACCCGAACTTTTGAAGAAATCGCCGTTTGAGCTTTCGGGCGGTGAGAAAAGACGTGCGGCAATAGCCGGAGTAATTGCGATGAATCCCGATGTGTTAATATTGGACGAGCCTACGGCAGGACTTGACCCGCGGGGCAGAGATGTTCTTCTTTCGCAGATTGCGTCCTATCATAAAAGCAGTAATAATACGGTTCTGCTTGTATCTCACAGTATGGAAGATATTTCACGAATTGCCGATAGAATTCTTGTTATGAACAAAGGGAATATGTTTGCCTTTGACGAAACAAAGAAGATTTTTTCAAGGGGAGAAGAAATTGAGAAAATCGGTTTGCAAATACCGCAGATTACTAAAATTATGATAAAATTAGGCAAAAAGGGTTATAAACTGCCCTCTGATATTTATTCGGTTGACCAAGCTGTTTATGAAATTATGAAAATAAGAAATTCGCAAGTATCAAAAAAGAAAGGGTGATTTTATGCTTAAAGAAATTACTCTTGGTCAATATTTCCCCGGAAAGTCTTTTCTTCATAAGATGGACCCCCGAATGAAAATTATATTGCTGACATTTTATATTGTGTTTATTTTTTTAACAAAGAATTATGTATCTCTTGTTATTATGTCCGTATCTGTTTTGGGAGTTTTATTTTTGTCAAAAGTTTCTCCAAGGCTCTATTTTAAGAGTGTAAAAGCCATAATTTTTATAGTGATTTTTACGTCTGCTCTTAATTTATTTTATGGAACGGGCGAACCGCTTTGGCAGTGGAAATTTTTAAAGATAACAGAATCGGGCATTAATACGGCAATTTTTATTGCGGTAAGAATCATATCTCTTGTGTTAATAAGTTCGGTGCTTACTTATACGACATCTCCCACAGATTTAACGGACGGTATAGAAAGGCTGTTAAAGCCGCTTTCCGTATTTCACATACAGGTACATGAAATTGCTATGATGATGACAATAGCTCTTAGATTTATTCCGACTTTGCTTGAAGAAACCGACAAAATAATGAACGCTCAAAAGGCAAGAGGAGCAGACTTTGAAAGCGGCAATTTTATGAATAGGATAAAAGCACTTATTCCAATTTTAGTACCGCTTTTTGTATCGGCGTTTCGCAGAGCGTTTGACTTGGCAATGGCAATGGAGAGCCGCTGCTATCATGGCGGAGAGGGCAGAACAAGAATGAAAGTATTGAAATACACAAAATATGATTATATTGCATTAGCGGTATTAACCGTAATTTTTGTTGGAGTGATAATATGCAATCTTTACTTGCCGGCGACACTTCGCTCAGGAATGTAAAAATTACAATAATGTACGACGGCAGTTTTTATCACGGCTGGCAAATTCAGAGCAACGCTGTTTCGGTACAGGAAGTTTTTCAAAAATCGCTTGCAAAAGTTATAGGCGATGACTTTGATGTTAAAGGGTGCAGCCGAACGGATACGGGAGTTCATGCGAATATGTACTGTATCGGCTTGAAAACGGCTCACCCAATACCGCCCGAGCGTTTGAAAGCGGCTCTTAACCGACACTTGCCCAATTCGATAGCCGTTATTTTATGCGAAGAAATGCCGCTTGATTTTCACCCGAGGTATGACTGCAAACGCAAGCAGTATGTATATAAAATCTGGAACAATGAAGTAAGAAACCCGTTTTATGACAAGTATGCTTTTCACTATAGATATCAGAATTTAGATGAAAACATATTGGACAAAGCCGCCAAGGATTATTTGGGAACTCATGATTTTACGTCTTTCTGTACGCCTGACCAAAGGCGGCAGGAGAACATGGAACGGACGATTTACTTGTCAAAGGTTGAGCGAGCAGGCGATTTTGTAACATTCACCGTAGAGGGAAACGGATTTCTCTATAATATGGTAAGAATTATGACGGGGACGCTGTTTCGAATAGCTCAAGGAAAAATCTCGCCTGACGGAATACCTGAAATTATTGCAAAGCGTGACAGAAAGTATGCGGGTCCCACAGCTCCTGCGTGCGGACTGTACCTAAATAAAGTAATATATCGTTAAGGGCGTTGCCAACTTTTTTGAAAAAAAGTTGGACAAAAAACTTTAACAGGCTTCGCCTTGTTTTGAAAAGGGGGTTGGTTATGGCAGATTATAAAAGCAGTTCCGAAACCGAGCAAAGAAGCAGCCGGAGAAAAAAACAAAAAAGCAAAGAAACACTTCCTTTTGGCTGTTCGTCCAGATTTGCGGCAGGTGCTGTATTTTGTGTTATTGCCTGTGCGGCGGTATTTTTTGCGGTGAAATGGGATAAGCTTTCGCCAAAAGGTATTGCCGAATGGTTTAATTTTTCGGACTCAAAACAAGAAAGCTTTGTCGGTCAAATCTCGGGTACGGCGGTATCGGAAAGAAATTTCCATTCTGTTGACAGAGGGTTGATATATGTCAGCGATACTTCTATAGTTCGATTAAGTCATGACGGTGAAAAAGCGTATTCTTTTCAGCATAACTTTACAAACCCTATGATAAAAACATCAAATACAAAATCCATTGCTTTTAACGAAGGCGGCAGCAGTTTTCGCATTCTTTCGGCTCAGGGTGAAGTCCACAGAGGAGTACAGGGAACTGCTATTACAGACTGCGACGTTAACGATTCGGGATTTTATTGTATTATTTCCGACCAAATGGGTTATTTGTCGAAGCTGTCTGTTTATAATTCTCTGAACGAGTATATATATGGATTTTCGTTTAATGACTATTATGCTGTTTCCGTTTCGCTGAGCGAAGACGGAACAATGGCGGCTGTCGGAACTGTAAATACTGTTGACGGTCAGTTGATTTCAAAAATATATCTGTTGAGTTTTACCGAAAGCGAACCGCTGAATATTTATACATATAAAGACAGCATTGTTTACGAAGTAAAATTTATTGAAGAAGACAGATTTGTTGTGGTGACTGATTCGTTAGTATCGGTTGTGGAATGCGGCAGCGGAAAGGAACTCCCTTACAGTTATGACAACAGGGTTTTGACAGCCTATGACGTGTCGTTTGATGAAAATATTGTTTTGTCATTGTCACGTTCGAATGACGAAAGAGATTGTATGATAGTTACTTTGGATAAAAAAGGAAATGAAATCAGCAGTTTTTCTACCGATATGAAAATTTTTTCAATAGACGTAAAAAATGATAAGATTGCTGTTTTAGCGTCAAATATGCTGTATCAATATAATGCTTACGGCGATTCTTTCGGGAGTTGGGAAATAGGAACGGACGCAAAAAGCGTAATTCTTCCGCAGGAAAAAACAGCATATATTTTAGGAGTATCGGAAATAAGAAAAATCAGTTTAAAATAATTATTATATTTTTTAAGGAGTGATATTTGTGGGTACTGCATTGGACATTATCGTAATTGTTATCGTAGCAATTTTTGCCTTTTTGGGATACCGAAAAGGACTTGCTGAAACGGGCGTATCCGTTGCCGGCACAATAATTTCGACAATATTGACAATGGCTCTTTCAACGCCGATAGCCGAAGCAATATACAAAGGCGGATTCCGCATGACGATTTTGGAAAAGGCTCAGGACGCTACAAAGCTTTTCAAACAGTCGGGACAAGGAAATTTGGGACAGTCTATTTTGAAAACGATGCCTAAATTTATCGGCAATTCTTTTTCGGGTTTCGGCGTATCAAACGACAAATTTGCGGCGGCTGCTGCGAAAGGTCCCGAACAAGTGGAACAGTTTCTTGCTCCGATTGTAATTTCTTTCATTTCTGTATTTGTGTCAATAGGCTTGTTTATCGTATTGTTTATTGTTGTCAGAGTTTTGTCAAAAGTAATAGGAAACACTATTGATGTTTTCGGAGCAGGCGGTGTTGACAGCTTTTTGGGAGCAGTTGTTGGAATTATAGAGGGCTTTGTAGTTGTGGTTTTAATTGCGTTTGTGGTCAGAATAACTGTTCCGCATATTAAAGAACCGCCGGAGCTGTTTTCCGACGAATCCATATCTCAGTCAACGGTATTCAGAGGAGTATATGACAGTTCGACTTTGACGCAGTTTATTAAGTCAAGCACAAAGTCGCCCAATACCGAATCTGTCAAAAAGTAAAAATTAAGCGATATATTAAAAAATTCAAAAAAAATTCATAATTGTATGATTTTTAGATGATATAATGTACATTATTTAACGAATTTAAGGAGAAGTATATGATTTGTGAAAAATGCAAAAAACGTCCGGCGATAGTGTTTTTGTCATCGCCTAATTCCCCCGATGATACAAAGCCGCACGGTTACTGCTTGTCCTGTGCAAAGGAAATGGGAATAAAGCCGGTAAATGACCTTATGGAAAAAATGGGAATTACAGAAACACAAATTGACGATTTGTATGAACAAATGTCAGACATGTTCGGCTCAAACGGTGATATAGACTTTTCAGCTATAGGAAACTTATACAATAAAGCTTTTCAAGATGACGGTGAGGAAGAGTCTGAAATTTCGGAAGAAAAAGAAGATGATGACGACGACTTTGCTCACGGAGCCCCGGCGTTTCCGTTTTTAGGCAGTATTTTTAACAGAGGCGGCGACGGCGGCAAGCCGAGCGGTTCTTCCGAGCCAAAAGACAAGAAAGGCAGTTCGGACCCGAAAGACTTTATCAAAAGCAGAAAAGATAAAGACAAAAGGAGGTATAAGCATTTAAATACTTATTGTGAAAATCTCACTGAAAAGGCGAGAAATAACAAGTTGGATATGATTATCGGCAGAGATAAGGAAATCGGCAGAGTTATTCAGATTTTGTCGCGAAGAACCAAAAACAATCCGTGTTTGATAGGCGAACCGGGCGTAGGTAAGACAGCTATAGCAGAGGGACTTGCTCAGCGTATAGTGTCAGGAAATGTTCCGGCAAAGCTTTGCGATAAAGAAATATATCTTTTGGATTTGACAGCCTTGGTTGCAGGCACGCAGTTCAGAGGACAATTTGAAGCAAGAATAAAAGGATTGACTTCCGAAGTAAAAGACCACGGAAATG
>CACWIU010000080.1 GCA_902761025.1 uncultured Ruminococcus sp.
AAATGAGCGGTGTTTCAATTATTACGGCTGACCATGGAAATGCGGACAAGATGTTTGAAGACGACGGCTCACCGTTTACGGCTCATACGACAAATCCTGTTCCGTTCTGCGTAGTAGGTTATCCGTGTTCGCTCAGAGAGGGCGGAAGATTAGCGGATATTGCTCCTACAATGCTGCAAATTATGGGACTTGAACAGCCCGCAGAAATGAACGGCGAAAGCATAATCGCTAAATCATAATATAAATTATAAAAGCAGTTGTTTTTTAATGACTGCTTTTATTTTTTTTGTCTATTTTTCTTTGTTGTTATTCGCTAATGATATTTCACAATTAGTTTTATTGTTTATTCAAAGTGGCAGAATTTGTGTGAATATAATAATAAAATTCTTCTTTTTTGTGGGGTGAGGAAGGCTTTTTATTGGAAATTTGCCAAAAATTCTCTTTGCAACGGATAAAGCAAATAAAAAAATGACGGAAAAAACAGTAAATATTAGCTGTTCTCAATGTGCATACTGCACTAATACAAACATTAAAAAAGATAAATTTTATTAAAAACATAATTATCGTATGAAAATTTATATACTTTTTATTGAACTTTTTTTATATTATTGTGTGAATGCTATATATGAATAAATTGTAAAATTATTCTATTGCAAATCAAGGTAATGTGTGGTAGAATAACTTCGTAACAAAAAACTCGCATGCACTTTGTTATAACAAAAAACAAAATGAAAATGTTCCTTTTTGGGAATATTACTTAATGAGGAGGAAAATTTGTAAAATGAAAAACTATAAGCGTCTTTTAAGCTTTGTTCTCTCTACAGTAGTTGCAGTTTCTGCTCTTTCGGTTTGCGCAGCAACAACAAATGTAATTACTTCTCGTGAGAGTGACACAACAGCAGTTGATACCGTTGACACACCCGAAGTAATCGTACCCGTAGCAACACCCGATCCGAAGCCGGAACCTAAGCCGGAGCCGGTTGCAACACCCGATCCTAAGCCGGAACCGAAGCCCGAGCCGGTAGCAACACCCGATCCTAAGCCGGAGCCGGAACCGAAGCCCGAGCCGATTGCAACTCCTGATCCTAAGCCGGAGCCTGAGCCAAAGCCCGAGCCGATAGCAACGCCCGATCCTAAGCCCGAGCCGATTGCAACGCCTGACCCGATTGCAACGCCTGACCCGATTGCAACGCCTGACCCAATTCCGACACCTGCTCCGACTGATACGCCCGATGTTCCGCTTGGGGATATTGACGGCGATGGTGAAATCACCCCGGCAGATTCGCTTGATGTTTTGAGAATGTTTGTTGGTTTGGGCAGCTATACTCCCGAACAAATTAAGGCGGCAGACTTGAACAAGGACGGTCAGCCTGATGCGGAAGATGCTCTTATCCTGCTGAGAATATATGTTGGTTTGGATTCGATAGACAAATATAAATAATTAATTTAAGTGTTTTTTGGTTGAGCTGTATTTGCATGCGGTAGCTTAACTGTATGGGCGGACGGTTTTTATATCGTCCGCTCTTTTGTATGCAACAAATTGTTCAAAATTTCTACATAAAAAATTAAAAGCAGTAGTATAAAATTAATAACGAGAAAGGGGCGGTTGAGTTGTTCGATTTATTAACTAAAAAAAATGACACGCTATATGAAATTCTGAAAAAAGAAACGCGTCCTATAATAGTCTATGGAATGGGCAACGGAGCAGATAAAATTTTTGATATCTGTGAAAAAAAGAACATCAAAATAAGCGATATATTTGCCAGTGATGAATTTGTCCGCGGTCATAGTTTCCATGGAATGCGTGTGAAAACTTATAGGGAAATTTGCGAATTATATACGGATTTTGTGACTTTGCTTGCGTTTGCCGTGTTTAAAGATGACCTTATGGAAAAAATTGAAATTATTTCAAAGGAGCATACATTGCTTGTGCCTGATGTTCCTCTGTTCGGAACAGGCTTGTTTGATTATGATTTTTTAACCGCAAATATTGACAGTATTCGGCAGACATACGATATTTTAGCCGATGAAAAATCAAAACAGGCATTTGTAGACGTAATAAATTTTCGCCTTACGGGAAATCCCGAATTGCTTAGACGGTGCGAAAGCGACCGTGACGAAGTTTTTTCTAATATAATTCGTTTGTGCAATAATGAAAATTATATTGACTTAGGAGCGTATGACGGCGATACCATAAGGGAATTTTTATCATATACAAATGGAAAATATTCTTCATTGACTGCTTTTGAACCCGATAAGAAAAATATGAAAAAATTAAAAAATGCTTTTGGCAATGCGGAAAATATTAATTTATTTGCTTATGCGTCGTGGAGTGAAGATTGCGAAAAATGTTTTTCGGGCAGCGGCGGAAGAATGTCTTCTTTTGACGTAAGAGGAGAATTGATTGAAGCTCGTGCCGTTGATAATGTATGCTCAAAGGCAAGTTATATAAAAATGGACGTAGAGGGAGCGGAGTATGAAACGCTTATGGGCTGCCGCAGGATTATTTCCGAGTGTAAGCCTGCTTTGGCGGTTTCGGCATATCATCGTGCGGGAGATATCTTTATTTTGCCGCTTTTAATCAAAAAATTGCGTCCCGATTATAAAATATTCCTAAGACATCACAAGTATTTGCCGTCATGGGAAACAAATATATACGCAGTGTGACAAAATTATAATAATAAAAATAAAATTATTATTTAACTGCGGTAATCTTCAAGAACTCTTGAAAGCTTTTTTGCCCCGACTACGGAAATTCCCTCTTGAAGCATTTGCCTGTCAAGAGGCGGTAAGTTAATAACATAAATATCCGTAATAATAAATGGAGATGCGGCGTTTTCTTCAAAACAAGCGACTTTGCCCTCAAAATTTTTGACAATATAGGTATGGTTTCCCGTGGGAAGTTTTTCTTCAGATTTTGCATTTGCATTTATTATAATAACGTTGACCGCAATACAAATTGAAATAATTGAAATGGCTGTAATTATAAGCTTTTTCATGCGGAGTTACTCCTTTTTGACATTTTTATTATTATCAGCACAATTAACGATATTATGTATGGCGGTTATGGTAATTTGCACAATTAGATTTTAAAATATGTCATTTTTTGATAACTTAGGATATTTATTTTTTGCTCATAAAATGGTATAATAAATTAAGAGCGAATAACGTCTAACAATTAAAAGGAGGATTTACGGAGTGAAAAAAACTGATATTTCCGATTATGAGTATGCGGAGATTTCGGAACATGTTGAAAGAAGACATTCCGGTGTGGCAGGTTCTGTTGTGAAAAATACTTTTTTGCTTATTTGGAGAGCATTTTTGACATTGATTGCAGTCTTGTTTATTGCCGGAATTATCATTGGTGTTTCGATGGTTATTTACATTGCAGGATTATCAAGAGAACCTACGGGTATTGACTTGCACAGCGCTAAGCTTAACGAAACGAGCTATATATATACTTATGATTCGGAGGGCAGGGCGTCGCAGTATATGCAGCTGTATACTTCAGAAAACAGAGTAATGGTAGAATTTGATGATATTCCTAAGTACATGAAAGACGCTATTGTGGCGATTGAGGATAAGAGATTCTACGAACATCACGGTGTTGACTGGTATCGTACCGCAGGAGCTATTTTCAGTCTTTCAACGGGCGGTTCCCAGTTCGGTGGTTCTACTTTAACTCAGCAGTTAATCAAAAATATTACCAGCGATAATGATGTAAGTATTACCCGTAAGCTAAAAGAGATTTTCCGTGCGTTAAATGTAGAACGTGAATTTACCAAGGACGAAATATTGGAGTCTTATCTTAATACGGTAAACTTCGGCGGCAACAATAACGGCATTCAAGCGGCGGCGACATCATATTTTGATAAAGACGTAAAGGATTTAACTTTGGCTGAGTGTGCCGCTATTGTAGGTATAACTCAGAACCCGAGCCAATATAACCCTCTTTATTTTCCCGATGAAAACAAAGACCGCCGTGAAACTGTGCTTTGGGCAATGTATGACCAAGGTAAAATTTCAAAAAAAGAATATGACGATGCTTTGAAAGAATCGGAGCATATGAAATTTGTTGACCCGAACAATTATATTGAAGAAGAGACGGAACAAATTGACGAAGAACAAATTCAGAACTGGTATATTGACACTTTGTTTTCGGATTTGAAAACAGATTTGGCTCAGTATTTGGACATCAGCGAAACGGCAGCTTCAAATAAAATTTACACCGAGGGCTTGAAAGTTTACTGTGCAATGGATCTTGCGGTGCAGGAACAAGCGGAAGAAACAGTAAGAAACTTTCCTTATTTTGCTCCGGGAGCATGGTCTGATTTACAGTGCGGATTCTGCATGATGGATTATGACGGCAGAATTATTTCCATTGTTGGCTCAAACAAAGAAAAGCAGGGTAATCTTGAATGGAGCAGAGCTATTGACTCGGCATTGCAGCCCGGTTCTACAATCAAGGGTGTAACGGCGTATCCTCTTGCTATAAATAACGGTAATCTTTATTACTCTTCGATTGTTCATGACGTGCCTATGGACAACTGGTTTCAGGATACGGGAGCTCCGGGTCCTAACAACTGGTATTTGAGCTATAACGGAGATATGCTTCTTCCCGAGGCGATTGAAATTTCCGCCAACGCTCCCGTTGCTAATGTTCTGCGTGATTTGGTTGACCCTAACGGACAGGACGGCGTGCGTTTTGCGTATGACTATGTGACAAATAAATTAGGCTGGACAAAGCTTGATTTTGAGGTTGACTCGCAAAATATGGCAGGTCTTTCAATCGGTGGTTTCCATGGCGGTTCAACTGTAAGAGATATGGCAAAGGCTTATACTTTGTTAGGCAACGGCGGAAAGTCTTATAAACCGTACACGTATTATTATGTAACGGACGCAGACGACAATGTTATTATAGATAACCGTGACCAAGACCCCATACAGGCTTTGACTGTTGAAACGGCAGCTATTGTAAACCGTTTGCTGCATTACAATATTCAAACTTCGCACAGCACCAACGCAGGCGAAACAAGAATTAACGGTTGGGACATTATAGGTAAAACAGGTACGACAGACGCCGATACAAACAGCTGGTTCTGCGGCTGTTCGCCTTATTGTGCGGCGGCTATTTGGGTTGGTTATGACAATCCGCGTACTGTTGAAGACACAACTGTTGCAACAAAGCTTTGGAAAGTTATGATGGAACAGTATTTGAAAGATAAACCTCATAAAGAATATGAATTTCCCGATGATTTAATAGTTGCTCAGTATTGCCCGTATACGGGACTTTTGGCTAATACGGGCTGCGGCGGCGGTAAATACGGCTATTATAATAAGAGTAACTTGCCGATGTATTGTACTACTCATTCGGGATTCAATACGCAGTATTCCACATGGGGAGAGCTTAAAGCGGAAAATGCTGCAAATACTGTTAGTATTCAGCCTAATACGTCAAGTTCAACTTATGACAATAACAATTATAATTACAACTATAATAATTATAATTATAACCAAAATCAGAATCAGAATCAAAATTATTATGATAATGACGAAGACGAAGACGAAGACGACGGCGAAGTTGGCGGCGATTACAGCGGTTTTTATGATTATACGGAATATCATGAAAACAATGACCAGCCTGCTAACAACAGCGTTGAAGAAGAGCCGGCATATACTCCGTCGGTTGAGCCTGTTGCTCCGACAGCTCCCGTTGAGCCGGCAGCTCCCACAGCTCCCGATGTTCCCGATGCCGGTACAGGCGGAGGAGATGCGGGCGGAAGTGCCGAAGAATAGCAAAAGCTTGATTTACAGCTTTTAGCAAGACAAACAAATCCCTTGGCAAGAAATTAAGTTTTCGTGCCAAGGGATTTTTTTACTCAATTAATAGTTGATTTGTCACAAGAGTTTGCAAAAATGCCGCACAGCGTCATTTTTGATGAGCAATATATCGTTAAGGGCTTCGCCCTTAATAACCCACAAGGGCTCCGCCCTTGACCTGCCAACTTTTTTGAAAAAAAGTTGGACAAAAAACTTTACGAGCTTTGCTTTGTGTTTAGTGACATACTCCCCCACCTATAGAGCAATGTCATCAACTTAGTGTAATATACACTAATATCGTTTTTCTAAATGACTGAATTTTAGCGTATAAAAAAGTATCAAAGACAATATATGCTTAATTTGAGCCATTAACTTTTGCATAAGCGATTGTTTTTGTTTTTTAGCGGGTTTTACTTTTTTGTTGCGATATTTTTCGGCAGCTTTCCAAGCTTTGATAAGTTCGGGGGACATTTCACGCTTCAAGTCTTCTTTTTGCTGTTCGTCCGTAATTGAGTTAAGAATAATAATTGTAATCAGGGGTCTTGTGTTAATATCGCCGTATGAATACTGAGCGGAAAGGATTTCGGCGAGCTTATCGACTTCTTTATCGTCATTGCGTTTCATTAAAGCGGCAACTTTTGGAACGATTTTTTCTCTTGTGAATGTTACTGCTCTAAATTCCTCGTAAGAGTCTTCTTCTTCTCTTATTTCTTCTTTTAATTCGGGAAAAAGGGCGATAAGTCTTTTTGAGAAAAACACAGGGTCGCCGCTTCCTTCGTCGGAGCTTTTTTTCTTTTTCTTTTGCTGTTTGGCAACTTGGGTAAATTTCGGGGCTGAAACGCTTTCGGCAAAGTCGTTTCCGATAGATTCGGCCTCACGGTCTTTGTCTGTTGCAGGGTCAAACATCCATGTGCCCATAGTTTTCCATTCGTTGTCGGGACCGTTTTCTGTCATTGAGCAGTTACGCATTACCATATGTTTTTTATCTTTATAGTATACAATAGAATAAGCGACAGATTCGCCCGTATACAGAGTAACCATTTCATTTGAATCGGTGCTGGGTACGTTTTGCCTTGTGAAGCCTTGCGGCACAAGTGCATTTTCAACTTTTTTGTTTACAATATCAAACGCTTTATTTACCATATCCTTCTCCTTTTGTGCGTTAAGCAAATTAGCCGTTTAAGTACAAAGGCAAAGCCTTTGACAACTAAGATAGATTATAACTTAAAAAATTGATTTTGTCACTACTTTTACTGCAATTTTTAAAATATTTCTAACTTATGCTTCTAAGAAGACTGCGTTTTTTTACAAATATGTAACAAATGATTAATTATAATTCTTTAAACGAAATATATATTCTTTTAAATTTGATATAATGAACTGTAAGTGTAATTCAAAACGAGAAAATGAAATAATTTGAAACAAAATACAAGTTGTTTGTCTTTTTTTCGTTACAGTCATTATGTAATATTGTCATTTAGGAGGAGCGACCGGTGCGAATCAGACGAAAGCCATGGGCAAGACCCGAACTGGCAGTGTGTCCGTTTTTTGTCGATGACCCTGCCTCTAAAAAAGGAAACTGGAAATCTGTTTTTAAAAAACAACAGCCGATTTGTTTGGAGCTGGGTTGTGGAAAAGGCAGCTTTGCGGCAGAAATTGCTTTGAGAAATCCCGATATAAATTTTCTTGCTGTGGATATCAAGCATGATATGCTTGGTGTGGCAAGAAGAAATATTGTTCGGCTGTTTGAGGAAAAACAGCGTGAAGTGGACAACTTGGTTATTACTGCTTTTAATGTTGAGCATATAGAAGAAATGCTCGGCGAAGATGATAAGGTGGATAAAATTTATATCAACTTTTGCAACCCTTGGCCTCGCAGCAAGCATAATAAACGCAGGCTGACTTATCCGCCAAAGCTTCAGAAATATAAAAGCTTTTTAAAAAAAGGCGGTGAGATTCGATTCAAGACAGATGATTTGCCGCTGTTTAACGATACCTTGGAATATTTTCAACAAACAGGCTACAATATTCTGTATCAAACAAATGATTTACATAGCAGTGATGTTACGGATAATATCCTGACTGAGCATGAAATTATGTTTAGCAGCGAGGGTATTAAGATTAATTACTGCGTTGCGGTATATTATGGAAATAATGCTGATGAATATTAAATTTTAAATTTTAATACAGGAGGATATGTATTATTATGAAAAAAATATTAGTTTGCGAGGACGAAACTGCAATTCGTGATTTTGTAGTTATTAACCTTACTCGCGCGGGATATGATGTTATTGAAGCTGAAAACGGAGATCAGGCTCTTGCAAAGTATGACGAACATAACGGAGATTTGGACGTTGCTATTCTTGATGTTATGATGCCCGGCACAAAAGACGGCTTTGCCGTATGTAAAGAACTTCGCGCGAGAAACGGCGGTATAGGCATAATTATGCTGACTGCAAGAACTCAGGAAATGGACAAAGTGACGGGATTAATGCTTGGCGCGGACGATTATGTTACAAAGCCGTTCAGTCCCTCGGAGCTTGTTGCTCGTGTGGACGCTCTTTACAGAAGAGTTTCTCTTGCCAAAGCAAATATTGAAAGCAACTTCAAAGAAGAAATAAAATCAGGCGACTTTGTGCTGAACCTTAGAAACAGAGCCTTGATGAAAAACGGTAAAATTATAGAGCTTACGCAGGTTGAATTTCAAATTATGGAGTATTTCTTTTCCAATGCCGGAAACGCTTTGGAAAGAAACGACATTCTTAACCACGTATGGGGAGAGGCTTATGTCGGCGAGGAAAAAATTGTTGACGTAAATATCAGGCGGCTTAGAATGAAAGTTGAGGACGAGCCGTCCAATCCAAAATATATTGTTACTGTTTGGGGATATGGTTATAAGTGGGACGCATAATACACATTCTTATGTGATTGTATAGGAGGGGTATTTTGTGGTCAAGGGTATTACTAAAAGGTGGCTGCTGCGGTATCTTTCTGTGACGATTGCTTTCATGCTTTTTCTTATTTTTGGCGGCTCTTTTGCGGTTAAGAGTTATTATTACGGCATAGTAAAGCAGGATTTGATTCAGGCTCAAAAAGAATTTAACAGCGTTTATTCGAATGTGATGTCCGAAACAAAAGAAACAAATGACGAAGCTCTTTCACAATGTGTTAAAAACTTTTCCGAAAAGAATGATATACAGCTGAGTGTTCTTAACGAAAACGGAGATAAAACGCTGGTGTCGGACGGTTTTGAACCGGAAACCGATTTGGATATGTCGGATTTTTCCCAAGCTATGACTTCGCCTGAAAATACAGCCTTTTGGGTTGGGGAAATTGGTTCGGGTGAAAAAGTGATGTCATATACGGTTGTTTTGCGTGACAATGACGGCAGTTTTCGACAAGCTTTCAGATTTGTTACTTCTTTGTCGGAAGTTGATAATAAAATTCTGTTTGCAATATTAATATTAATTACAACTGTAATTGTGATTTTGGCGTCTGTAGTTATTCCGAGTTTGCTTTTTATAGAAACGATTTTAAAGCCTGTAAGAGAACTTCGAGCGACTTCAAGAAGAATTGCGCAGGGTGACTTTGAAACTCGCGTTGAGAAAATGTATGACGACGAAATAGGAGAGCTTGCGGACAGCATTAACCATATGTCCGAAGAAATAAAAGCGTCTGACAGAATGAAAAACGACTTTATATCTTCTGTTTCTCACGAACTTAGAACACCGCTTACCGCTATCAAGGGCTGGGCGGAAACAATGTCTATCGGCGAGCCTGACCCCGTGACGATGAATAAGGGCTTGAGCGTAATTATAAAGGAAACTGAAAGACTTACGAGCATGGTAGAAGAACTTCTTGATTTTTCAAGGATTCAAAACGGCAGAATGGTTCTTGTTATGGACAAAATAGACTTGCTTGCGGAACTTGACGAAGCTGTTTATATGCTGAGAGAACGCGCGGCAAGCGAGAAAAAACATTTTGTTTATGAAGAACCCCGGAACATTGCGCCTGTTTTGGGCGATAAAAACAGATTAAGACAAGTATTTATAAATATCATTGACAATGCTCTAAAGTACACCCCGACAGGCGGAGTAATAGGAATACAAGTTAATGAAGAAAATGACATGATACATGTTGTAATCAGCGACACAGGCTGCGGCATTGCAAAAGAGGATTTGCCGAGAATTAAGGATAAATTCTACAAGGCAAACAAGACAGTAAGAGGCAGCGGAATAGGGTTGGCTGTTGCCGATGAGATTATGACTTTGCACAAAGGAAAACTTGAAATTGAAAGCACGGAGGACGTAGGAACAACTGTAACTATTAGTATTCCCGTGCTTGACCATGACGACGAAGAAATTTTAAAAAATTAATTTTTTGAGAAATGAGAAAAGAAAAGAGAGAACCTATGGGAGTAAAAACTAAAATAAAGACCTCTATCGGAGGTTCGGCGCTTATTGACGGTATCATGATGAGAGGACCGAAGAAAACTACGGTAGCGGTCAGAATGAGCGATAATTCCATTTATACGGAAGATATCAAATTTAATTTTATTTCAAGCAAAGGAAAATTTTTCCGTCTTCCTTTGATAAGAGGTTTTGTATCTCTGATTGATTCCATGCGGCTGAGCATGAAGTGTTTAATGCTTTCGGCAGATAAGGCAATGGAGGGCGGAGAAGCGGAGGAAGAGCCGTCAAAATTTGAGAAGTGGGCAATGGAAAAATTCGGCGACAAGTTTTTTAATGTCATTATGGGATTTGCAAGTTTCTTAGGCGTAGCTATTGCGATTTTGCTGTTTTTTGCATTTCCGACATTTTTGTTTAATAATCTTGCAAAAGTAGCGCCTGCGCTTGGAGCGGGTACTTTTTGGAGAAGCGTATTTGAGGGCATTTTAAAGCTGATATTGTTTTTGGGATACGTGCTTATTGTTTCAAGAACTCCCGACATGAAAAGAACTTTCATGTATCACGGAGCGGAGCATAAAACAATATTTTGTTATGAAAATCTTGAAGAATTGACTGTGGAAAATGTCAGAAAATACACAAGATTTCACCCGCGCTGCGGAACAAGCTTTATGATAATTATGCTTATAGTAGGCGTTATTATAGGTTTGTTTATAACAGCGACTAACCCATTGATACGCACTGTGATTAAGCTGCTTTTACTGCCTGTTTCGTGCGGAGTAGGCTACGAATTAATTAAACTTTGCGGCAAATACGACAATGCTTTTACACGCATTATTGCAGCTCCGGGATTAATGGCTCAGCGAATTACTACGATAGAGCCTGACGACAGTATGATTGAAGTAGCTATTGCGGCTATTAAGCCTGTAATTCCCGAAAACGGTGAGGACAGAATTTAATGAGTACGGAAAATTCAAGTGGTATGACTTTGCAGCAGGTGTACAAGTGCGGCGAGCGATTGTTAAAAGAAGCCGGAATTGCGGACGCTGATTTTGATTCTCTTTGTTTGTTGGAGCATTTTTTTGGAATTGACAGAACAGCGTTAATTCTTCATGGTGACAAGGTTGCAGAAAAAACTCAATGCACTAAATTTTTTAACGCAATAGATGAACGAAAGACAGGAAAGCCTCTTCAATACATAGTTGGAACATGGAATTTCATGGGATACGATTTTTATGTGGGAGAGGGAGTATTAATTCCTCGTGACGATACGGAAATTGTCGTTGAAGAGGGCATTAAATTTCTTCGGAAAATAAAGAGTCCTAAAATAATAGATTTATGTTCGGGCAGCGGAGCGATAGCAATATCAATAGCAAAGATGATACCCGACAGCGAAGTAATTGCTTTAGAGTATTCTGAAAACGCAATAAAATACTTAGAGCGTAATATAAAAATCAATAACGCAAATAACGTAACAGTATATCAAGGCGATGTAACGAAATGCAGCGAGCAGTTTGAAGACGAAAGTTTTGACTTAGTCATATCGAATCCGCCGTATATACAGAGTGACGAAATTGACACACTGCAAGTTGAATTACAGTTCGAGCCGAGAATGGCACTTGACGGTGGAAAAGACGGTTTGTATTTTTATCGGATTATAACCGAAAAGTGGTCATCTAAAGTAAAGAGCGGCGGAATGCTTGCCTACGAAGTAGGAGAGGAGCAATACGAACCTGTCAGCAATATGTTGTTATTGCAAGGTTTTGAACAAATAACATATGCTATTGACCTGCAAGGTTACAAACGCACCGTTTGCGGACAACGCGGGCAATGCCCGCAGAATACAACCCCTCTGGCGGGCAATGCCCGCAGAATACAACCCCTCTGTCAGTTTTCTGCGAAAACTGACATCTCCCCTTGAGGGGAGAAATTGAAACCACAGCTTATTATTGTTACAATGCATAATATAATGTATTTAGCTTTGTTTCAATAAGCCTATTGTTACGGCTTGTATGTCAACGATAAAGTTGGTCAAAAACTACCCGTAAACAACAAATTTATGGTCGGGGCGGACAACGTCCGCAGGATACAGCCTTCGGCTTGGTTTCAACAAACTTATTGTTACGGCTTGTATGTCAACGATAAAGTTGGTCAAAAACTACCCGTAAACAACAAATTTATCCAATTCTCGGCAGAATACCCCCACTTCTAAGCGAAGCGAAAGTGGGGGATGAATGCCGATTGTTTTTACTGAAACTATTGACAATCAGTAAAATATATACTATAATAGATACATAGGAAATGTCCTAAATCTAAAA
>CACWIU010000081.1 GCA_902761025.1 uncultured Ruminococcus sp.
TTCAGTCCCGGTCTAAACTGTCCTACAATACGGTTGAGTTTGAGCCGTTAATGGAAAAATTCAAGCCCAAACAACCCGAAGAAAGACCCGTTCCAAGCTCCTTTCCAAAAAAAAGAATTGATTTAACGCAAACATTTGATGTTATTGTGCCAAATCAGGTAGCTTCCGACAGCGTTGTTATAAACAAAAATTCAAACGACAACGGCAGTCAATCCGAAAACGGTTCTTCACCGATTTCGTCAAGGTCTTTTGAACACAATGCGAACGATTCGAGTGACAGTTCAAATACGTCAAGCCCCGAACTTTCCTACGGCTCGTCGGAAGGCAGTAAAAAGACCGACAATAAAAATGTTGATGTCTTCGACTTTTTGAGCGATGACGACGGCGAAGCCCCCGACACACCGGTAACCGACGGCTTAACTCTCGATATCGAGCTAAGCGAAGACGACGAAGATTCCGACATAATCAGAGCGGAAAACCAGTCGCCGGATTCAATATACACTCCCGTTCAAAGAGCTTACGAATACAAAAAAGTAAGGGACTCCAAATCTTCGGAAAGCTCGCAGGAACGCACTAATAACAGCGGCAATAATATTGAGAGCATTTCATACGAGGCTCGCAAAAAAACTCTCGAAGACGTCAGAAAAACCATTGAAAGCGGAAAATATTTTTCGGAAGATTCCGATACAAGAGTATCGTCTGCAAAAAGCGTATCGCTTGACAAGCCTTTGGGTAACTCTGTCGGAAAATCAATATCAGCCGATAAAATCATTAAAGTTTCCGAAAAAGACGTTTACTATTACTACGGCGGTCTTAACAGCAAAGGCAAACGCAGCGGCTATGGCAGAACGGCTATGAAAAACGGCAGAACGGCTTATGACGGAGAATATTCGTCGGATCTGCGTGACGGCTTCGGCGTATATTATTATCGCAACGGCAAAATATGCTATGTAGGAGATTGGAAAGAGAATCATCGTGACGGCGTGGGAATTTCTTTTAACCACAAAGACCGCTCCATGTACGCCGGAAGATGGGAAAGCGACCGCCCTACAGGCATGGGAGCGAAATTTGACGAAAACGGTCTTTTAACATTTGCCGGACGATATGAAGACGGCGTGAGGGAAGGTATCGGAATAGTATACCGAAACAGTGACGGCGGAGTATTTGTTTCTCGCTGGGAACATGACAAACCTGCCGAAAGAGGCACGCTTTTTGACGCAATGGGCAATCTTGTTTACAGCGGTTCATGGAAAAAAGGAGCAAGAAACGGCATAGGAACGCAATACGACAAAAAAGGTCTTGTTGTTTACTCAGGCGAATGGAAAGACGGAAAATATCACGGCGAAGGCACTCTCAATCTTTCAAACGGCTACAAAATAGTAGGAGAGTTTGAAATGGGCAGAATTGAAGGCTATGCTATTGTCACCTCCAAAAAAGGCAAAAAAATCTATGAGGGCTACTGGAAAAACAGCCGTTATCACGGCGAAGGCAAGGTCTACAATGTTCGCGACGGCTCATGGTGTCAGGGAACATTCGCAAACGGAAACGCAGTCGGCATTCTGAAAGGCTACAGCAAAGACGGAGAACTTCTCTACGAAGGCGAATGGAAAGGCAGCAAGTACCACGGCAAGGGAATAAGCTACAAAAACAGCGTGAAAGTTTACGAAGGCGAATGGGCAGACGGCTTAAAACAAGGCATTGGCAGCGAATATCGCAATGAAAGCTGCGTTTATTCCGGAAGCTTCCATAATGATATGAGAAATGGGTTCGGCACAAGCTACGATTCCGACGGAAACGTTGAATACAGCGGACTTTGGACTGACAACTGCTATGACGTAATGGGACTTCTGTACGTATCGGGAACACCTCGATACGCAGGCTGTTTCAAAATGGGTCTTCTCCACGGCAGAGTGAACGAGATACGAAACAACACCGTTGTAAAAGAATGTATTTACAACGAGGGCGAGTGCGTTTATATGCGTGAGTTTGCGGAAGACGGATTGACGCTGATTTATGAAGGACGCGTCAAAAACGGCAGTCATGAAGGCATGGGCTGTGCTTTCACTCCCTACGGAGAAAAAAGCTTCGAGGGTATTTTCAAAAACAATCAGCCGTCCAAGAGTATGAAAATACGTTTCAAAAAATTGGACAACCTGCCGTACAGCGAAGATATTTCAGGTTCGGAATACACTAAATACATAAAGGGTTCCGATTATGTTGTCGAACAGGATTACAACAGCGGCTCGTATTCGGGACTTCTTGTCAAAGGCAAACCCTTTGGAAAAGGTACTATTACATATGTTGACCATGGTTACACAGGCGATTTTATCGACGGCTTTGCGTGCGGAAACGGCGTAATCTACAAGTGGGACGGCACCGAAATTAAAGGCGTATTTACCAAATTCCCCAACGAAAATACAACCGAGATAAATTTTGCAAACGATGTTGTATATTATTTAAAAAATAACTAAGAGGTACTTTTATGGACGATTTTAATCAAATGCAGACAACAGTTGAAAAATTTATAGACGCCGGTATTGACTGGCTCAAAGATTTTCTGCCAAATCTTCTTGGAGCAATATTAATATATATCAAGCATTACTTCAAAAGCTATGGAAAAAGCGAAAATCGGCAAAGAAGTAGTTACTTTTGCTCACTCGTTTGTCAAGAACGCCGTAAAAATACTGGTTATTGTTGCGGCAGTCGGCACTCTCGGCTTTAACATAGCATCGTTAATTACGGCTCTCGGAGCGGCGACAGTGGCAATAGGACTTGCTCTTCAGGATAGTTTGAAAAATATTGCGAGCGGCGTAACAATCCTTATCAACAAGCCGTTTAAAGTCGGAGATTTTATCGAAGCAGGCAATTTGCAGGGAACTGTTACGAGAATTGACATTGCAAGCACTCATCTTCTTACGCTTGACAATAAGGAAATTATTATTCCAAACTCAAACATTGCGTCAAGCAATTTAGTTAATTATTCCTCTCAAGAAAAAAGAAGAGTGGATTTAAGCTACGGAGTTTCATATAAATCGGATATCGACTTTGTAAGAAGCGTTATCAAAAAAGTTATTGCCGAACAAAATTTGATTTTCACCGACCCCGAGCCGTTTATTGCCGTTGGCAAACATGGGGACAACAGTATTGAAATTGTTGTTCGAATATGGTGTAAAACTTCAAATTACTGGAGCGTGTATCACTATATGCAGGAAAATGTAAAAAAAGCGTTTGACAAAAATAAAATTGAAATTCCGTTTACACAAATTGATATTCACAATTCATAATTTTTGATTTTTTGGAAATAATACTTGTGATGTAATTTTTAATATAATTATGTCGCAAGTATTTTTTATTAAACGGAGTGATTAATCATGAAAAAAGCATTTACCGCAATAGCCGGTATGCTGACTATTATAGCGGCGTTTACAGCCTGCAACGCACAAGACGGCAGAGTAGAAGACAATTCGATTGTTCCCAACACATCTTCGGTAAGAGAAGCCGAGCGAAACAGAACCGACAGAACAAACAACATTAACAACAGCAGCAGAATAACAGAAAACCGTTCTTCTATGATTTCCTCGAAAAACAATAACAACACCAATGACAATAAAGGCGTTATCCATGACGTTGGAAGCATGACAGGCACGGTAATTGAAGATGCGGCGGACGGCATTGACAATATCGGCTCTTCTATCGCCTCTAACGTAAGCGACGCAATGCACGATGACGATGACTATGAAACGGACAACTATAACCCATAAAATAAAAAACACAGCAAAAAGCCCCTCCTTAATCGGAGGGGAATTTTTTTATTTTATTAACGTGTTTTTTTATTGCCTCAAAAGTTTCGCCGCTTATAATATGCTCCATGCGACAGGCGTCCTCAACAGCAACTTTAGGGTCAATGCCCAGTTCGATAAACCATGCCGACAAAAAAGTATGTCTTTCGTAAATTTTTTCAGCTATTTCTCGTCCTTTTTCGGCAAGTGTAATATAACCTTTATTATCAACATTGATATAGCCGTTTTCACGAAGATTTTTCATAGCTATGCTTACGCTCGGCTTTGAAAATTCAAGCTCGTTGGCAATGTCAATAGAACGAACCAAGCCGTTTCTGTTTTTTAAAACAAGTATAGTTTCAAGATAATTTTCCGCTGATTCCTGAATTTTCATTTTGCTGTCACCCTTACGATTTGTTTCTTGATTTTATTCTCTAAATCACTTTTCACATTATAGCATATTACAAGAGTAAATTTCAATAGTAAAATAAAAATTTTAACAATAATTATATTATTTTCGCTCAAATTCCAAACATTTGCATTGCAGCTCATAGGGTATAACCGTATTCTCAAAAAGACTTGACGCAAAGTCTTTATATTCGTAAGGGTCTTTCAAAGACGGGCTGAAATGCGTAAGCCAAAGCTCACTTACATTGGCGTCACGTGCAATTTTGGCAGCCTCGCTAAAAAGCATATGTCTTTTTGTCACAGCCTGTTCAAGCATATCGTCATTGGCATACATTCCCTCGCAGACGAACAAATCTGAATTTTGTGCAAAACCAGCCATTTCAGGAGTTGGACGGGTATCCGTGCAGTACGTGACTTTAAGCCCCTTTCTTGGAGTACCCAATACCATATCGGGAGTGAAAAATTTTCCGTTAGATTCTATTGTTTCTCCTTTTTGAAGAAGTCCCCAATATTTCTGCTCAATGCCTAAAGCCGCAGCATTTTCGGGCAAAAATTTCCCCGCTCTTTTAAGAGTAATACTGTAACCGTAGCATGGAACACGATGACAAAGCAAAAGATAGTTAATACAAAGCTCATTAATAATAAAAACTCCCTGTTCGTCGTCAAGCTCTGTAAATTCAAGTTCGAACGGAAGTTCGGGAGCAATTACGCACAATGACTTAACAATATTAGATATACCTTTGCAGCCTATTATTTTTACAGGTTCTTTTCTTTCTGATTTTCCGATAGACAAAAGCAGTCCGGGCAATCCTGAAATATGGTCTGCGTGAAAATGCGTTATTAAAACGGCGTCAATTCTATTTAAGCTAAATCCGCTCTTTCTTATCATAACTTGAGTACCCTCGCCGCAGTCTATTAAAATATTGCGTCCGTTATGACGAATGAGCAACGATGTCAAGGCTCTTTCGGGCAAAGGCATAGTTCCGCCTGTTCCCAACAAACAAATATCCATATAACGCTCCTTTTAATTTACAGACTCAATAATGGCACACATTCCGCCTCGCCTGCCGCCTGTCGCACGGTGCGACCATATTAAATCGGAATTGCAGCGAGTGCATACATCGCTTAATATTATATTTTGTTCGGGTATTCCCGAGGTGATTAATATTTGCCTGTTTGTTTCGATTAAGTCAAGCATATATTTTCCGTTACCCTTTTCAAATAAAAACATTTGCGTATTCAAGCCTAACTTTCGGAATTGCTCGGCGACAGGCTCGTCCACTTCATAACAGCATTTATTTATTGCGGGTCCGATAGATACAATTAAATTTTCGGGCTTTGTTCCGAACTCCTCGCCCATTCTGCGAACTGTTTCCGCTCCTATTCTGCCGACTGTGCCTCTCCAGCCCGCATGAGCGGCTCCTATAGCATGACTTTCGGTGTCAACGAACATAAGCGGAGTACAGTCTGCAAAATACGTAACCAACGCAACAGAACTTTCATTTGTTATAAGTCCGTCCACACTCTGCAAGTCTTTAGGACGATAAATCCCAATGCCTTTTTCACTTGCAGAAACACGTCTGACAAAAGTATGGTGGTCTTGCGACGACGCAACCAAATCTTCAAAACTAACCCCTATGGCGTTGCAAAGTCTTTTGTAATTCTCAGTGACGTTTTCTTCAATATCCCCACGATTAAAGGACATATTCATAGAGTTAAATTCTCCCCGGCTTACGCCGCCCAGTCTTGTGGAAAAAGCGTGTCTTATATATGGCAGTTCGTCAAACTTTTTAAACGTCAAATAGGCAAGAGCGTCTTTAAAAATCAAATTCATTTGTTTACTTTCAAAAATCATTGTTATAATTCCTTTCGAGAAATATTTATTAGCATAAAAAGATTATAATAGTTGTTGTTATGTAAAAAGGAGGCGATTTCATGGGGTTTCAGCTTTTCGGCAAAAACATTGCGGTTGATTGTTCATACTGCCGAAACTGCATAAATAATTCCGACGGAAATCAAATTTGCACTAAAAACCGTTTTATCGAAAACGGAAAATGCAGGAAGTTTTCTTACGAACCGCTTATGCGAAAACCGTTCAAACCACCTGTCTTACCAAAATTTAACCCTGAAGATTTTCAGCTTTAATGCCATTATCATATATATACTAACACGTTATGACCTTTTTTTCAACATAAAACTTTTTCAACTTTCATTTGATACAAAAATATCTCTGAATATTGATTTTATTTTTCACTCTAACCGTATTGCCAATTATGCAAATGGCTGTTAAAATATACATAGGATTTTTATTTAAAAAAAGGAGGGCTGCCACTTGAACACAGTTGAACAATGCAACGTCTGTCCGCACAAATGCGGCGCAAGAAGAACACTGTACGAAGGCAGCGGATTTTGTGAAATGGGTGTGATGCCCAAGGTTGCCCGTGTGGGTCCTCATTATTGGGAAGAGCCTTGCATAAGCGGCAGTAAAGGAAGCGGAGCTATTTTTTTCAGCGGCTGTACGTTAAAATGCGTATTCTGTCAAAACTATGAAATAAGCGCCAACCATGTGGGGGTTCATATTACGCCCGAACAGCTTGCCAACTGTTACCGCAATCTCGAAGACCAAGGCGTACATAACATTAACCTTGTCAGCGCAAGTCATTATATAGAAGCAGTTCTGCAAAGCTTTAAAATTTACCGTCCTAAAATTCCAGTACTATACAATACAAGCGGTTATGAATCCGTGGAAAGTTTGAAACGTCTTGAGGGATATGTGGACATCTATCTGCCCGACTTCAAATACAGCGACAACCGACTTGCAATGAAATATTCAAGTGCTTTCAACTACTCTCAGGTAGCCATTGCAGCCATTAAAGAAATGGTTCGTCAGACAGGCAGGATAAAATATGACCAAAACGGCATTGTTCAAAAAGGCACTATTATTCGTGTTTTAGTTTTGCCAAATCACACAAAAGACGCTATCGCAGTTCTTGACACTATTCGCTGCTATTACGGCGACAAGGTGCTTGTAAGCGTAATGGGTCAGTATACCCCGACAGGCGACGCATACAAATACCCCGAAATCAACAGAAAAATTACTCAGGAAGAATACGACGAAGTTGTTGACCACGCTATAGAGCTTGATATGGACGGATTTGTTCAAGAACTGAGTGCTGCCGAGGAAGAGTATATTCCGGACTTCAACTGTTCAAGCTCTGATTACTTTAGTTACAACAGCACTCATTAATTTTCGCTTTGTATGCTTTCTTCGCTATCAAAAGTAAAACTCTCATCAAGAAGAATTTCACTTTTTTCGGCAATATCTTCTTCGCAAACGTATCTTACAGAATAATTATAATTATTTTCGTCAGCAGAATTTCCGACAGTTCTGCTGATGATTTTTTTATCGCTGTAATTAAATAACTCTCCGAGCATCATTTTGGCGTTAAAAATTTTTTCTGCTGATGTTTTGTCAATAAAAATATTATTTGTATTGTAAAAATAGACATTTTCGTTAATAAGAGAAATTGAAGCAGTTTCTTCACGAAAACTCAGCTTTTTTTCGGAAATAAAAGAAAGCTTATTTTCTTCGGCTTTAAAGAATCCGGCTTGCAGAGGAATAACTGCGTTAAACAGACGGCATGAACGGCGAATTTGACTTTCGGGATTATATGCCGTATATTGGCAGGATTTCGGAATAGAAAAACTTTCTGTCCGCTCGGTTCTCGCCCATACAATTCCGTCAGCCGTATCTAAATGAGTTCCGCTAAGCTCTGTTTCTACAAATCCGCTTATAAGAAGATTGCCTTTTGCAACAGCGTCGCCGCTTTTCACCGCAGCCACACCGCTGTAAGCGTCCACACGTATAATTTGCCCGTCAACAGCCGCCTTTATATTATAAGGTGTTTGTTCTTTAATTTCTCCTTTTGGAGTAACTTCGCTTATGTTCACTTCTCCCCTGCTTCCGTCAACATTTACGGTAATCCAAGATACGTTTCCGAACTCTATCATAGCTCTTGTCTGCAAATTGTTCAGACTGTCAAAATTAGCGTATGCTCCCTCGTAAAATCCAATGTCTTTCATAACTTTCTTTGCCTGATTGCAGCTTATGCTCTCATATCCGTATAAATCTATGTTCCAAATAAAAAGCGAAAGAATTTTGAATATCAATAAAAAGCATATAAAGCCGATAGGCAAGCCTATTCTTTTTTTGTTCTTATTAAGAAAAAACGGCACTCCGCGTTTTTTTATTATTTTAACTTTAACATTATTTCTTTTGGCGATTTTAATTATTAATTTATAATATACCGCAAGCGACGAACAATATACAACGCCCTCTTTGCTTTTTACTCCCCATATATTTATACCGTTCAGAATTAATTTATTGACAAGTTTTTCGGGATAACTGCCCGATATTGAAAAAAGAACATATCCTCTGAGCAAACGCAATAATCTTACCATACATTCACCCCTGCTTTTCAAATTCGACACATGTAATTCCGCCCTCAATTACAACGGAGTTTACGCTTATGTATTTTATATTCAAATTTTGACCGCTTATTGTAACAGCCCCGTCCGTTGTCCGTATTTTAACCGAAAAGTCAGAGTATTCAAGAATTCCTCGGCACCCGTCAAGAGTTAGTTCTTTACCGCCTATTATCTGCACAGCGGACGCATTTGTTAATTCGGGGGGGAATAAACTGCCCATACTTTGCCCGAGCGTTTTTTTATTTTTTGAGTTCTTCCCCATTTTACCCCTCCTACAAAAAAGAGCAAATTTTCAAATTCAAACGTTAAAGTGTTTGACTGTATTAATATATGCGGAAGAGAAAAAAATCATGTTAAAAAAATACCGCTGCGGAATTTCCACAGCGGCAAATTTATATATTTAATTAATCGCCATAATAAGCATGG
>CACWIU010000082.1 GCA_902761025.1 uncultured Ruminococcus sp.
CTTCATTATCAGCAACACGAAGAACCACAGAGGCATATTTCTTAGATACGGTTATAAACGCATACATATACTCAATATTAATATTATGTCTTGCCAAAATATTAACTACCTTTGCAAGAGAACCCGGCTCATCGGGGATTGTTACTCCGACAACACTCGTTATTGATACGAAACAGCCGGAAGATTCCAATGCTTCTTTTGCCTTTTCCGCATCTGTCACAATCAAACGAAAAATTCCAAAATCTTGTGTGTCAGCTACGCTCATCGCGCGGATATCAACATTAACCTTTGCAATCGAGTCCGTAATAGTTACAAGCTTTCCTTCTTTGTTTTCTACAAAAATAGATAACTGCTTTATTGCCATAGTATGACCTCCTTTATAAATTTATACGTTAATGCCAAGACGCTTACGCTTGTCTATTAATCTTACTGCTTTTCCTTCCGAACGAGCAATACTCTTAGGCGCAACAAGATGAATTTTCGGATTAATTCCAAGCATTGTTTTCATTGCGCTTTGCAGCTCTTTTTCTTTTGCCGTTATACCCTTAGGCGTATCTGAGAAATCCGTATCTTTCATTTCAACATTTATGTCAAACGTATCCGTATTATTAACTCGGTCAACAATAATCTGATAATTTGGAGCATAACCGCAGTTAATAAGAACTGCCTCAATTTGACTCGGGAACACATTAACGCCTCTGATAATCATCATATCGTCAGAACGTCCAAGCGGTTTTGTCATCTTTACAAAAGTACGTCCGCATGAGCATTTTTCCCGTGAAAGGACGCAAATATCTCTTGTGCGGTAACGAATAAGCGGAAACGCTTCTTTATCCAATGAAGTAAATACCAATTCGCCCTTAGAGCCAATCGGAAGAGACTCGCCTGTTTCGGGGTCAATAATTTCTGCAAGGAAATGATCTTCGTTAATGTGCATTCCTGCCTGCTCTTCGCACTCAAACGCTACTCCGGGGCCGCTGATTTCCGTCAATCCGTAAATATCATACGCTTTAATGCCCAACGATTTTTGAATATCTTGACGCATTTCTTCCGTCCATGGCTCCGCTCCGAAAATGCCTGCCTTGAGCTTGTTATCTTCGGGCTTATATCCCTTTTCTTTCAGAGTTTCGCCTATATACGCCGCATATGACGGAGTACAGCACAATATCGTAGAGTTCAAGTCCATCATAAATTGAATCTGTCTTTCCGTATTTCCGCTCGACATAGGAAGAGTAAGACAGCCAACTTTATGAGAACCGCCGTGCAGTCCAGCTCCACCGGTGAACAGTCCGTATCCGTAGCACACTTGACATACATCGCCGTTACTTCCGCCCGCCGCAACAACGGCTCTTGCACAGCAGTCTTCCCACATATCAACGTCATTTTGAGTGTAAAAAGCTACTACTCTTTTGCCTGTCGTACCTGATGTGGACTGAATCCTTACACAATTCTTGACGTCCGTTGCCAACAAACCGTAAGGATACGCTTCTCTTAAATCGTCCTTTTTTAAAAAAGGCAATTTATGAAGATCTTCCGTGCCTTTTATATCTTCCGGCTTTACACCTTTTTTATCCATTAAATCACGGTAATATTTAACATTCTCGTAAACATACTTCACTTGTTTTACAAGCTTTTCGTCCTGAAGTTTCTTTATCTCGTCAACCGGCATGGTTTCAAATTCCGGCTGAAAAAAAGTCTTCTGCATTGTCACCACTTCTTTCGTTTACTTCAAGATACATTTTGAAGTATCAGTTATTGTAACCTAATTCAAATGCCTTTTTATTAATATCTATAAATGCCGGTTTAACACACTTTGCAATAGCATCTTCCCACTTTTCATAAGGAATATCAAAATATTTTGCAAGCTTTCCCATAAGAACAATATTGCATGCTTTTGACGAACCTGCTTCGGACGCTAAGGAAAGCGCGTCGACAGCGTCAACTTTTACTCCTTTTGTCTGCATTTCGTCCAATACGGTTTCCGGATACTTCTCACTGCCGATTATAACGGGCATTGGGTCAATTTGCTGTGTGTTAACAATTACTGTGCCGTCTTTTTTCAAGTTCTTTATATAACGAGCTGCTTCGAGCTTTTCAAAACTTACGATAAAATCTGCCTCTCCCTCTTCAATAACAGGAGAATATACTTTATCCCCAAACTTTACGTAAGTTACAACCGAACCCCCGCGTTGGCTCATTCCGTGTACTTCGCTTACTTTTACGTCAAATCCCTCGTCTACAAGCAGTCTTCCAAGCAGTTTTGAAGCAAGCAAAGAACCTTGACCGCCTACGCCTACGATCATGATATTTTTTGTTTCCATATTACTCTTCCTCACTTTCAAATGCGTTAAACGGACAAAGCCCTGCGCATACTCCGCAGCCAATACAAAGCGTATTGTCTACTACTGCGTGCTTATCACGGAAAGAAATTGCCGGACAGCCAAATGTCATACATTTCTTGCAGCCTCTGCATTTATCCGGATTTACTCTAAGCGGCTTCTTCGGTTTTACATATTTAAGCAAAACACATGGACGTCTTGAGATAATTACGGACGGTTCGTTCTTTGCAAGCTCTTCTTTTACTGTCTTTTCACATTCTTCGAGATTATACGGGTCAACTACCCTTACCGAATTTATTCCAACCGAACGGCAAAGGCTTTCCAAATCAACTTTACCTGCCGGGTCGCCTTTTATATTCTTGCCTGTTGTCGGGTTCTGCTGATGTCCTGTCATGCCGGTAATAGAATTATCAAGTATAATTACAGTTGAATTGGACTGATTATACGCAATATTAATAAGTCCTGTTACTCCAGAGTGCATAAACGTGGAATCTCCGATAACACAAACTGTCTTTCCCTCTGTTTCTTCCGCTCCGGCTTTGTTATAACCGTGAAGTCCCGAAACTGACGCTCCCATACACAGCGTCATATCAAGAGCGTTAAGCGGCGGCATAGAACCCAATGTATAACAGCCTATATCGCCAAGCACTGTAATTTTATTCTTTGCAAGAACATAATACATTCCTCTATGAGGACATCCTGCGCACATCATTGGCGGTCTTACCGGTATTTTAGCGTCAAGCACAGTCGATTCTTTTGCCTCAAGTTCAAATGCCTGTGAAATCGTCTTTTGCGAAAACTCTCCGAGAAGTGAGAACTTTTCTTTTCCGATAACGTCAACGCCGATTGTTTTGCAATGCGTTTCTATAATCGGGTCAAGCTCTTCTATAACATATACTTTCTTTGCTTTATCTGCAAAATCACGGATAAGCTTCACCGGAAGAGGATTGACAATACCTAATTTCAAAACCGATACTTTGTCGCCAAATACTTCTTTTACATACTGGTAAGATGTTGAGGAAGTAATTATTCCAAAGTCATATTCGCCCATACCCTCTTCAATTCTATTCAAAGGAGATGTTTCCGCATATTCCGTAAGTTTTTGAGTTCTTTCTTCTACAAACGGGTGTCTTGCGATTGCATTTGCAGGAGCCATAATATATTTTTTCGGATTCTTAACATATTCCTTTGTAACTTCAACTCTTTCGCCCTTTTCTACAATGCTTTGAGAGTGAGCAACTCTTGTGCACATCTTAATAAACACAGGCGTATCAAATGTTTCGGAAATTTCATATGCTGCTTTCGCAAAATCAAGCGCTTCCTGCGAATCCGACGGTTCCAGCATAGGCACTTTCGCCGCAACAGCATAATGACGCGAATCCTGCTCGTTCTGAGACGAGTGCATTCCCGGGTCATCCGCCACGCAAATAATCATACCTGCATTTACGCCCGTATACGACATTGTAAAAAGCGGGTCTGCCGCTACGTTTAATCCTACATGTTTCATACAGCACGCCGAACGCTTGCCCCTGAGAGATGCTCCAAATGAGGTTTCTGTCGCTACCTTTTCATTTGGCGCCCACTCACAGTAAACATCATTGAATTTTGCGAACTCCTCCGTTATCTCTGTACTCGGAGTACCGGGATAACTCGATATAACAGCGCAGCCTGCTTCGTACAAACCGCGGGCAAGCGCTGCGTTTCCTATCATAAGCTCTTTCATTTTTGATTAAACCACCTTTAACGTACTCTAAATATTCATAAGTGAACATTACTGATTTCTAAGATCTACAATTCTCTTTGCTTTTCCTTGAAAACGCTCGATTGTCTTAGGCGCAACCAATGTTACTTTCGTTCTAAGTCCAAGTATTGACTGCATTTTAGCTTCAATCGACTTTTTCAAATCACTTAATCTTTGATAATTCTCAAGAAGTTCCGCATTATTAAGCTCAACCTTTATTTCAAGATTATCACGGAAATGTTCTCTTGTAACAATAAGCATATAATGCGGCGCAATGTCATTAATATTAATAAGGATATTTTCAATTTGAGTCGGGAATACATTTACGCCTTTAATAATCAGCATATCGTCTGTTCTGCCCATTGTTTTTGCCATTCTCGCGTGAGTTCTTCCGCATGGACACGGTTCGTATGTGATTTTTGTTATATCTTTAGTGCGGTAACGCAAAACCGGCATTCCTCTTCTTGTGAGAGTTGTAATAACAAGCTCGCCGACTTCGTTTTCTCCCAAACGCTCGCCTGTATCGTGATTAATTATCTCAGGCAGGAAATGATCTTCCGCAAAGTGCATTCCGTTTCGAGCCTCGCAGTCACCCGATACGCCCGGTCCGCCTAATTCAGTCATTCCGTAATTATCGGATACGCGAATGTTAAAATTAGACTCGATTTGCGAGCGCATTGCCGGTGTGCATGGCTCCGAACCAAGTATTCCCAGTCTAAGCTTGTAATCAGAAAGCGGATATCCCGATTCCTTTACGGATTCTGAAAGGTAAAGAGCATAGGACGGAGTTGCTACCAAGCCTGTTACACCGTAGTCACGCATCATCATAAGCTGCTTTTCCGTATTGCCGGAAGATGCCGGAATAACAGTTGCTCCCAAATTTTCCAAACCGTAATGAAGTCCCAACGCTCCTGTGAAAAGTCCGTAGCCGAAACTAATCTGAACAATATCATCCGAAGTAACTCCGCCTGCAACAGCTACTCTTGACACGCAGTCTGCCCACAGCTTAATGTCATCTTTGGTGTAAACACCGACTGTCGGTTTTCCGGTTGTGCCCGACGAAGCGTGAATACGCACAATATCTTTCATTGGAGCAGCCATTAGTCCAAACGGATAATTGTCACGAAAATCGTCCTTTGTCGTAAACGGAATGTACTGAATATCCGAAAGAGCTTTAATCTTTGAGCCGTCGCCTACGCCTGCCTCTGTTAAACGCTTATGGTAAAGAGGTACGTTATCATAACAATACTTGACTGTTTCCTTTAAGCGTTCAAGCTGAATTTCTTCAATCTTATTTCTGGGGAGTGTTTCAATTTCTTTCTGAAACATCATTTGTTATCATTTCCTTTTTTTATTTTTGTTATTTTTAGATTTGCCCTTATTGTTTTGAACATTATTTGCATTATTTACAGGTTCGCTGCTCTCATATTCCGAAATTGCTTTCTTTGAAGAAACAGTAACCTTTCTTTCATAACAAGAGAAAATCTTATCTGTTCTGTCTGTATCTTTAGCCGGTGCAATCAATGTAATAAGCGGTGTAACTGCTATTCCTAAGAGCATTGCCAACATTCCGGCATTAATGGGAGATTTGAAATATTCAAGTACGGCACCGTTGAATTTAACTCCTGTTAAATTACACACAAACGATGCAACTGAAATTCCGATACCAATTACATAATTTACCCATACTGCCGCTTTCGGAACTTTCTTCATATATAATCCATACATGAACGGCGCCAAAAAAGAACCTGCCAATGCACCCCATGACACACCCATCATTTGTGATATAAACAATACCGGCGAACTTGCCTGTATAATTGCAATAACTGCCGAAATTGCTATAAAGAACACTATAAATATACGCATAAGCAATACCTTTTTCTTCTCAGTCATAGGCTTGCCTTTGCAGAATACCGGGTCTACAAAATCAATCGTTAACACTGAACTTGATGTCAATACCAAACTTGACAATGTACTCATTGACGCAGAGAGAACCAGTATAACAACTATTCCTATAATTGCCGGAGAAAGTCCTTCCAGCATGGTGGGTATTACAGAATCATAACCGCCTTCGGGTTTTACACCGTCTGCACTCATCTTTCCGAAAAGTCTGCCAAAACCGCCGAGAAAATAACAGCCGCCTGCAACTATTATAGCAAATATTGTAGATACAATAGTGCCTGTATTTATAGATTTTTCTGACTTGATAGCATA
>CACWIU010000083.1 GCA_902761025.1 uncultured Ruminococcus sp.
GAGATTTTCGGTTGACAAAACTACCATCGAAAACTAAATGACCGGCTAAAACCGGTCTTTTTGTGTTGCGATGGGACTATTAGAGTGTGAATAGTAACTGATTTTAAACAGGCTTTTTTTAAAGTGGGGAACTTATGTTTGATTTTTTAGTAATTATATGATATAATTTAGAAAGATAAGCGAGGTGACAGCTATGGAAAAATTAACGAAAAGTCAGCAGAAAGTATATGATTATCTTATATCAAGAAGTGACGAGGGCTTCGCCCCAACGGTTCGGGAAATTTGCGACGCTACGGGCTTTAAGTCTACATCTACCGTTCACGCGCATCTTAATACTCTCGAAAAATTGGGTTATATTTCAAGACGTTGCGACTGCGCAAGGGCGATATTTGTAAACAAGCCCGATGGTACTCCGGACAGCGTTGCAGTGCATGTTATAGGAACTGTCACAGCCGGTCAGCCTATTTTCGCATTTGAAGAAAACCTCGGTTATATTGTTGTTGACGAAAGCATTAAAAGAGGCAGGGAAATTTTTGCGCTTCGCGTAAAGGGTGACAGCATGATTAACGCCGGAATACTTGAGGGTGATGCCGTTATATTCGTCAGACAGTCCACCGCCGAAAACGGTGAAATTGTAGTCGCTCTTTTGGAAGACGAAGCCACGGTAAAGCGTTTCTTTAAGGAAAACGGTCATATCCGCTTACAACCCGAAAATCTCAACTATGAGCCGATTATTTGCGAACATGTAAAAATTTTGGGCAAAGTCGTTTCTTTAGTGCGTAATTACGAATAAACAGAAAGGCAGTTTGTAATGGCAAATAATGTTTTTTTTAACGGCATTCCCGTAGAAATCGAAAGAAAATATCTGATTAAAATGCCTGACTTGGAAATATTAAAAGCTCAGCCCGAATATGACAGCTCAATTATTGAGCAGATTTATATTTTGGAAAACGGAGTATTCTGCGGCGGCAGGATTCGCAAAAGAATTTTTAAAAATCAAACAAAATATTACGAAACCCATAAAAAAAATATCAACGGTTTAAGTAAATTCGAAATAGAGGAAGAAATTACCGCCGATGTTTACGAACAGTTATCGCATGATATAGTCCCCAAAAGCCGCCCTATACGAAAAACCCGACATTGCTTTGCTTTCAAAGGTCAGCTTTTAGAGTTGGACATCTACGAATTTTGGAAAGATAAGGCTACTGTCGAAGTGGAACTCGGCAGCGAACAGCAGACTGTAATCCTGCCTGATTTTATCGAAGTAATTGCCGATGTTACGGGAAACAGGAATTACAGTAATTATTCGCTTTCTTTTAACAACTCGATTTTTTAACACAAAAAATAAATTTTTGTTTGTAATTTGTTCATAACAAGTTAGAATATATTGTGTATACTTAAATAAAATCAATAAAATTAATAAAATTAAAATTTGGAGGTTAATGATATGAGCGCAGGAAAAATTCTTGTCGTTGACGACGATATCAATATTTGCGAATTGTTAAGACTGTATATAGAGAAAGAAGACTTTGAAGTAGTTATTGCCAATGACGGCAACGAGGCTCTAAGACTTTTTGAAAGTGAAAAACCCGACTTTGTTATGTTGGATATTATGCTGCCGGGACGTGACGGCTGGCAGGTTTGCCGCGATATACGCAGCATGTCTTCTTGTCCTATCATTATGCTGACGGCAAAAGGCGAAGTGTTCGACAAGGTTCTCGGTCTGGAACTTGGTGCGGACGATTATGTAGTAAAGCCATTTGAAGCTAAAGAAGTTATTGCCCGTATTCGTGCAGTTATGCGTCGTACCGGAAAATCCGAAGAATCTCAGATAAAAGAAGTAAAGTGGGATAAGCTCTCTATCAATCTCACTAACTACGAATTAAAAGTTAACGGCGTTCAGGTAGATACTCCGCCTAAAGAAATGGAGCTTATTTATCATCTCGCAAGCAATCCCAACAGAGTTTTCACAAGAGATCAGCTGCTCGACGAAGTTTGGGGATTTGATTATTACGGAGACTCAAGAACAGTTGACGTTCATATCAAGCGTCTTAGAGAAAAATTAGAGGGTGTTTCCGACCAGTGGGAACTGAAAACCGTTTGGGGCGTGGGTTATAAATTTGACGTTAAAGCAAAAGATTAATTACAGTGCCTTTAATAATATTTTTATTTATTTTTAAGAAAATTTAAGAAAAGAGGATAACAATCAGTTTATATAACGGTTGTCTTTCGGCGTTATGAAAAATCGGCAGACTATTTTCAAAAAATACCTGTATATCAGCATGTTTGTTACGCTGATAGGGTTTACAATCCTTGGCGTAATGATTGTGTTTTTTATCATGCAGAACTGGCAGAACGACCGCTGGGACGGAATGAAAAGCAATGCCGCTACAATTTCTCTTTCCATTGCGGACAACGCTCTAATCAGTGACGGCAAATTAAAATTTTCGCAAAAATCAAGCGAGGTTATACAAGCTACCATGCAAACATTTTCGGGCGGCATAAGCGACGACATAATCGTTGCCGATTCTAACGGCAATATTTTATTCTATTCCGAAAATGCTGCCGGAATTGACAAGAATACCGCAATAAGAGGCGATTTTGTTAAACAAGCGATGGACGGCGGAGTATGCGAAATTTCTCAGCTTGGCGGAATTTACGGCAGCAAATATTATATAGTGGGCGTTCCTGTGCTTATGTTTCAAAATCAAAAAACTGTTTCTGTGGGAGCGGTTTTTGTCACAAGCTCGGCAACGCATTACTACGAATATATAACTACAATTATAAAAATATTTTGTTCGGCAGGAATTGTTACGTTTGCGTTGATTTTCTGCTTTGTTGGAATTTTTTCATATAAGCTTACAAAACCTCTCCAGCAAATGGCAAAAGCCGCAAAGGCTTTCGGAAACGGTGATTTTTCTATTCGAGTAAACGTAAAAAGCAAGGACGAAGTAGGCGAACTTGCAAGGGCTTTTAACTCTATGGCTGATAAATTAGCGGCGTCCGAGGGTATGAGAAGAGCGTTTGTTGCTAACGTTTCGCACGAGCTTAAAACGCCTATGACTACTATCGCAGGATTTATTGACGGCATTCTTGACGGAACTATACCGACCGCCCGAGAGAAATATTATTTGAATATCGTTACTGTTGAAATAAAAAGACTTTCGCGTTTGGTTACGTCTATGCTTGCATTGTCAAGAATTGACAGCGGAGAATTAAAAATGGCAAGTCAGAGTTTTGATATTTCCTCTACTGTTTTGAATACGTTTTTGACATTTGAGCAAAAAATAGAATCCAAAAAAATTAACGTTGTCGGATTGGAAGACAACAAGCCTCTGTATATTGAGGGCGACCCCGATATGATTCATCAGGTTGTTTACAATTTGGTTGAAAATGCGTCTAAATTCACAAACGAGGGCGGAAACATTACGGTATCCGTTGAAGATGACGGTCACGACGCCATAGTTACAATTACCAATACCGGGGAAGGCATTCCGAAAGACCAGATTGGATTTATTTTTGACAGATTTTATAAGACGGACAAATCGCGAAGTCATGACAAGAACGGTATGGGCTTGGGATTGTATCTTGTCAAAACAATTATACAGCTTCACAACGGCGAAATCACTGCCGAAAGCGTAGAGGGAGAATCCACTACTTTTAAATTCAGGCTGCCAAAGAAAAAAGAAACTCCGAAAAAACTCGCCTCCTTGATTGTAACGTCAAAAAAGGGCGGCAGTTCCGAGGAGAAAAGCAGTGCGGTCAACAAATAATTTATTAAATATATATATTGCTCTTTTGAATAAAAAAATGTTTCTCAAGTGGGAGGAAACCGTATGAATGACTTATTTGACGAAAACAACTCAAATCTTGAAGACCTTGCAAATACAGAATCGGACAGCGGCAGCGAATCCGTATCGCTTTCTTTGGACGATAGGCAAACGCAGCTTGAAGATAAAATTAACCGTGAAATGAATGCGGATAACGAACCGAAAAATAATGTTTCGTCTGACAATAAAAATGATGATGTTTCGGAAACAGAGTTTCGCTCGCCTTATGACAGAGCCGCTCCGCAAAAACAACCTCAGACGGAGTTTACTCCTCTGCCCAAAATGAACCCAACTGTAACGCAGCAAGGCTCTTCCCTTATTCCGCCGTATTCTCAGCCTAACGCTCAATTCAATTCTCAACCCAATTTTAACAACAAATCTCAGCCTATGCCATACGCTAATACAAATGTTACCGATTATACAAACGGCTCGGCTCCGTATGCTCCGCCTCAAAAACGTAAAACTCCTATGAACGGAAGTTTAAAAGCATATCTGATTGTTGTTTTCGGAATTACGGCTATTTTTTTGGGAGCGTTTATTTTCGAGTGTGTTCAGACATACTCAAACAACGGCGTTTTTGGCGGAGAACATGGTTTCTTAAACGATGACCTTGATAAATATTTAGATTCCGACTATGACTTTGGATTTAAGTTTAAAAACAGCGATAAAGATAAAAATAAAAATTCAAATGATACAGACAACACAGACAGCGACAAAGACAATTCCTTTGGTTATGTCGATAAAAACGGAAGCGACGCCGATACAAAAGAATTGAAAAAAGCTCCCGATAAAAACACCGTAATAAACCGCGAAGCGGCAGTTATAAAAGCTGCCAACCAGCCCGAAGATATTGATTCGGCAGAATATACCGCAAGAAAAGCATTCAAGCGTGTCGAAAACTCCGTTGTCAACGTAGTTGTTTATGCGGGAGAGATAGGCGACGAAACAGCCGCCGACGGCACAGGTTCGGGAATAATTATTTCATCTGACGGATATATTGTCACTAACAGCCATGTAATCAACGACTCAAATCAGCTTAATGTTGAAATAATCACTACAAACGGAAACACATACGCCGCCGCTATTGTCGGGTACGATTCACGCACAGACCTCGCCGTACTGAAAATTGACGCTGAAAATCTTCAAGCGGTTGAATTTGTAAACTCCGATCAAGTCGAAGTAGGACAAGACGCTATTGCAGTAGGAAATCCGGGCGGCGTTAAATATTCCAATTCTTTAACAAAAGGTTGTGTGTCGGCTCTTAACAGAACTGTTTCTTCAAACAGAATGGTTTCATATATTCAGACAGACGCGGCTATTAATCCGGGAAATTCCGGCGGTCCTCTCCTCAACAGCGCAGGTCAGGTTATGGGTATAAACACTATTAAGATAGCCAGCAGCAATTATGAGGGAATGGGATTTGCTATTCCGTCAAATACTGTGATAAGCATTGCAAACGACTTAATAGGTCAAGGCTTTGTGTCGGGCAGAGTTCGCATAGGCGTTACCGGCAAGGAATATGCGGAAGATTATTTGGGTACTATCCCGTCCGGCATTATGATTGCCGAGTTTAGCGACGACAGCCCTTTCAATAATACCGAAGCAAAAGTCGGAGATATCATCACCGCCATTAACGGCAAGGAAATTACAAATTTCACTCAGCTTTTTTCCGAAATGGAAAATTATAACCCCGGCGATGAAATAACGGTTTCTCTGTTCCGCCCTGCCGGAAGCGGTTCTAAAAGCAAAGAATTTGACGTAAGAATAAAACTCCTTGAAGATAACGGCGAAACTCAGCAAAAATAATTCGTTTTAAATCTATGTGTACAATTAATATATTTAAAAAAATTGCACTCGATATATTTGGATATTTTTTAAAAAATTTTCGTTTTTAGAAAAAAATTTTAAAGATTTTTAAATTTTTTTTAAAAAACTATTGGAATTTTACTTCAAATATAGTAGAATATAATCAACGGATAATTTTTATTTTGGGTGGGATGATTTATGCGTGGAGTAAAAATTGTAAGTAGAACTGAAACTACAAAAATTATAGTAGACGATGAAACAAGACCTATTCCGATTATTTTGTTTATTTTATTCACAATAGCTACTACCGCTGTGAGCATTTGGGGCATTTTGAATGATGAGCATAGGCAGCTGGCTTTTGTTATGGCTGTTTCGTATTTCCTCGTTTGCGCAGCTCTCTTCTCGACATACTCGACTTCCGTCAAAAAGGAAAGCACCTACAAGTACAAGGTAATTGTAGCCGAAGGTACCGATATGGACGAATTTAATGAGAAATACGAAGTTCTTACGCAAAAAGGTCGTGTCTACGAAGTTGTAGAAAAAATGTGACATTGCATGAATACTTTTTTGAACAGCTGTATCTCTTTGATGCAGCTGTTTATTTTTTAAAGCCTGTT
>CACWIU010000084.1 GCA_902761025.1 uncultured Ruminococcus sp.
TGCGCCTGTTTTTTCTGATGTTGCCTTAATTTTTTCTGACAATTTTTCATCTGTTAAAAATTTTGCCGTTGAGCCTGCGTAATTCTGCATTTGCGGACGAACATAGTCAAGCGGCATATCAAGAACGGGGGCTTCCTCTTTGAACTGCTCCTGCCAGTAAACTGCCTGACTGCTCAAATCACGATTTCTAAGCCACTCGCTGTAATCTTTATATTGATGAGTTAGCGGTTCAAGCTCTTTTCCATTGTACAAATCCGTAAGCTCGCTTACAAATATGTTTTGGCTCACAGCGTCGGAAACAATATGATGAATATCCATTATGAAAAAATGATATTCGCCCTTGTTCACCAGTTTAACACGCACAAGCGGCGGTTTGCTCAAATCGAACGCATGGAAATACTCTCCCAAAAGTTCGTCGTCAGACTTACTGCTCGAAACATACTCAAAATCAGCTTCCGCATTTTCAAGTATCTTTTGCACAGGCTCGCCGTCAACTGTTAAAAACGCTGTTCTGAGAATTTCATGTCTTTCTATCATATTCTGAAGCGCGGCTTTAAGTCTATCGGGATAAACTTCTCCTGTCATCTTCATGCTGAAAGGCATATTATAAGCAAGCGATTCGGGTTCAAGCTGCTGTATAAGATACGTTCTCTTCTGAGTGGAAGACATTGGATAATATTCTTTGATTTCCGCTTTTGGAATAGACTCGTATACTTCGCCGATTCGGCTGTCAATAATTTCCGCAAGCTGTTTCGGAGTAGTATAAACAAAAGCGTCTTTCAAAGCAATTCTTACGCCCGTTTTTTCTTCAATAGCGTTTACAAGTCTTGCCGCTCTGAGCGAATGTCCGCCAAGCTCAAAGAAATTGTCTTTTATGCCGATACGCTCAACTCCAAGAATATCGCCGAACAAACCGCAAACCAGCTTTTGCGAACTTGTTGCCGGAGCAATATACTCGCTGCCCGTCTTTGCCGTTATATCAGGCAAAGCATTTTTGTCAATCTTGCTGTTTTTATTAAGCGGTATTTCGTCAATCTGCATCAAATAAGCCGGAACCATATAATCGGGCAATGAAGAAATTAAGTAACTTCTGACTTCGTCAACGCTGATTTCAACATCTGCTATATAATACGCATAAATAGCTTTTTCGCCCTTAACATCGTCTTTTGCTATAACCGCGCAATCGGTTATATGCTCTATTTCACGGATTCTGCCCTCTATTTCCGCAAGCTCAATACGAATACCTCTGATTTTAACCTGCTCGTCAATTCTTCCCAAAAATTCAAGATTTCCATCGGGAAGCCACCTTGCCAAGTCACCCGAACGGTACATTTTGCCCTTACCCTCGACAAACGGATTTTCAACAAATTTTTCCGCCGTAAGCTCGGGCAAATTCAAGTATCCTATCGAAAGGCTGTCGCCGGCAATACAAATTTCTCCCGGAACGCCTATTCCGCACAAAACATCTCCGTTGGCAATATAAACCTGAGCGTTTAGCTTTGGGTGACCGATAGGTATTGTCCAATCGCTTTCAAATACGGGATACTCTTCTTCTTTCTTTACCTGATACCATGTGGCAATAACCGTATTTTCAGTCGGTCCGTAATCTTGGAATATATTGCACTTTGTATTCAGCAAAGGCTCTATATGCTTAACCTGTACTTTCTCGCCGCCAACAATAAAGACTTTTACGGAATCGCTCCACGGATATTTGCTAAACTCGCTGAGGAGCATTGGCGTCATATGCACAATAGTCACTTTGTTTTCACGCAAATACTCATGAGCCGAAACAATATTGAGCAAACGTTCTTTAGACATAATTGCAATTCTGCCGCCGCAGCTCAAAGTAGGATAGATTTCCTGTACAAACAAGTCAAAAGTATATGCTCCATGCTGCAAACAAACTGTGTCGCTTGTAACTTGATATGTTCTGACAAAGTTATTAACATCGCACATAATGCCCCTATGCGGAATAATAATGCCTTTCGGTATTCCCGTTGTGCCCGAAGTGTACATGATATAAGCCGGACTTTCGGGGTCTATTTTAAGACAGGGATTTTCGTAATGCTCCGCATATATACCGGAATCGTTAATATTAATGTTCTTAAAGCTGAAATTCTCGTAACCCTTGCCGTCATCGGTCAGAATGCACACCGGCTTAATATCGCTCAGCATTACGCTTATTCTTTCTTCCGGCAAACTTGCGTCTATCGGAATATAAGTCGCTCCTGCTTTCAATACGCCTATAACAACAGCGGGAAGTTTAAGATTTCTTTCCAAACTCAACGCAACTCTGTCGCCGCATTTTACCCCTACGCTAATCAGCTTATGAGAAATTGCGTTGGAAATGTCATTCATTTGGGAATAAGTCAGCGTTTGACCCTCAAACATCAACGCAACGCTGTCCGGACGGAGTGCCACTTGCTTTTCTATCAGGTCTATAATGGTCTTATCTCTCGGATATTCTGAATAAGTATCGTTAAATACATTAATTATCAAATCTCTTTCGGAATCCGCTGCCAAACTGATATTGCCAATCTTTTCATTGACATTATCCGTTACAACTTTCAAGACTTGAACAAAATGCTCTGCAATATATTCGGCTGTTTTTTGTTTGAACAGTTCGGTACAATACCCAAGATGTATTCTGTACGCTCCGTCAATCACATTAATACTGAACGCCAAATCAGCCACGGAATCGGCAATATCAACGTCTATATCGTCATAAGAGGTTGATGTTAAATCAACTTCCGCTTTTTCGTTATTCTGCATTGCAAGCAGAACGTCAAACAGCGGATTTCTTGACATATCTCTGCGGACGTCAACTGCGTCAACCAGTTCTTCAAACGGATACTCCTGATTTTCGTATGCGTTAAGACATATTTCACGAATTTCATTTAAAAACTCGGCAAATGTTTTATCCGCTTCGGGATAACCTCTCATCGCAAGAGTATTAATAAACATACCCAGCATTTTTTCGGTATCTTTATGAGTTCTTCCGCTTACGGGGCTGCCTATTACGATATCTTCCTGACGGCTGTATTTGCTTAATGTTACCATTAACGCCGCAAGGAAAAGCATATATTCGGTTGTGCCCGTTTTTTCTGTCAAAGTTCTGACTGCCTTTGATAAATCCGTATCGGTCACAACCGAAACAGCCGCTCCGACAAAACTTTGCATTTGAGGTCTTGTATAGTCAAGAGGCATATCGAGAACAGGAATTTCGCCGCTGAACTGATTCTTCCAATACTCCGCCTGACTGCTCAAATCCCTTGTTCTCATCCATTCGCTGTAATCTTTGAATTGATGAGTAAGCGGTTCAAGCTCTTCGCCGTTATAAAGTGCGGTCAGCTCTTTTACAAAAATGGTTATGCTCATTCCGTCGGAAATAATGTGGTGCATATCAAGCATGAGCAAATGATATTCGCCCTTATTTACAAGCTTCATGCGAACAAGCGGCGGACAGCTCAAGTCAAACGAACGGAAATACTCTTTAATCAATTCTTCGTCGGATTCGCTGCTCGATACGTATACAAATTCAGGCTCGGCTGTTTCGAGTATCTTCTGAACAGGCTCGCCGTCAACATCAATAAATGCTGTTCTGAGAATTTCGTGTCTGTCTATCATAGCCCGAAGTGCCGCTTTAAGCTTATCGGGATAAACTTCGCCTGTCATCTTCATGCTGAACGGCATATTGTAATACTAATTCTGTTATTAACAATAGACAAAATGGAGAAAATATGGTAAGATAAAGAGGGTGAAAGAAATGAGAAAAATATATACAGTAAGCATAGAAGAAGCGAATGAAATAGCGAAAATAAGAAAAACAGTGAAAGAAAAAAATACAGATAAAAGATTATATGCAGTTGAATTACGAGGACGAGGAAAGAAAAATCAAGAGATAGCAGAGAAACTCGATACCTCCGCAAAAGTAGTAAGTCATTGGGTAAGTGTATTTAAGAATCAAGGTATAGGAGGATTGCTTGGCAAGAAAAAAGGAGGACATCATTGGAATATAAGTTATGAGGAAGAAGAAAAAATATTAGAAAAATTTGAAGAAAAAGCAAAAAAAGGACATATCGTAGAAATAAGCGAAATAAGAAAAGCTTATGAGGAAAAAGTTGGACGAAAAACCGCACCAACACAAATATACGCAGTACTTCATCGACATAATTGGACAAAGAAAATGCCGAGAAGTAAACATCCCAAAAAAGCGAGTGAAGAGGCAATAGAAGCCTCAAAAAAATTAACGCTTCCATAGCCAAATTAGCTGAAGATTTTAACAATTCCACAATACGATTGATGTTTCAGGACGAAGCAGGCTTCGGACGTATAAATAGACCTAAAAATTGCTGGTGCAAAAAAGGAATTCGTCCTTCTGTTCCTTGTCATCATATTAGAGAGTACAGATATGTGTATGGGGCAGTTGAACCGAAAACAGGAGAAAGTTGCTTCCTTATTATGCCGTCTTGCGACACTGATTGTATGAATGCGTTTCTAAGACACTTATCTAATGCATATCCAAATGATCAAATATTGTTAGTGTGTGATGGAGCTGCATGGCATAAATCCAAAAGTATGATAATTCCAAAAAACATTCATATTATTTTTATTCCTCCTTATACACCTGAGATGAACCCCATTGAGCAAATATGGAGAGAATTAAGAACACAAGGGTTTAAAAACGAGGTATTTCCTTCTCTTGCTAAAGTTGTCGATAGGTTGTGTGATACTATATGTGATTTATCTCCGAAAACTATTATGAGCATTACAGGTAGAGATTGGATTTTATCCATTGTTTAAACATGAAATAGTATAAGCTGTGGAATCGGGGTCGATTTTCTGAATAAGATACGTTCTCTTTTGAGTAGAGGACATCGGATAATATTCTTTTTTCTCTGCCTTTGGAATAGGTTCGTATTCCGCTCCGCTTCCGACATTCACAAGCTCTGCAATTTCTTTCGGCGTAGAGTTGACAAATATTTCTCTGAGCAGTATCTTAACGCCCGTCTGCTCTTCGATAGAGTTTACAAGTCTTGTCGCTCTCAGCGAATGTCCGCCAAGCTCAAAGAAGTTATCATTAATTCCAACTTTTTCAAGATTTAAGACTTCTGCAAAAATATCGCAGATAATTTCTTCTGTTTTATTTCTCGGGGCAATATATTCGTTTGAAACATTAGCCTCAATTTCCGGCAGTGCTTTCTTGTCAATCTTTCCGTTTCTCGTAACGGGAATACTTTCAATCTGCATCATATAAGCCGGTATCATATAATTCGGAAGTGTTTCGCTCAGTCTTTCGCGAACATCTGATACGCTTATTTCTTCATTGCTCACATAGTAAGCATAAATTTCTTTATCGCCTGTACTGTCTGTCTTTGCGACTACCGCACAGTCTGTAATATTATCAATTTCTCTGATTTTGACTTGCTCGTCAATTCGTCCGAGATACTCGATATTTCCATCGGGCAGCCATTTTGCCAAATCGCCCGAACGGTACATTCTGCCCTCTCCGAACGGATTCTTAACAAACTTTTCGGCTGTAAGTTTGGGTCTGTTCAAATAACCTCTCGCAATTCCCTCTCCGGCTATGCAAAGCTCGCCCGGAACTCCTATTCCGCACAAAGTATCACCGTTCATGATGTAGATTTGCTTGTTGTTCATCGGCTTTCCTATCGGGATTTTTTCCGGAACAGGCTCATAATTTTTATGCTTCCAATAGGCTGCACAAACTGTCGTTTCTGTTGGACCGTAGTCATTTGAGTAAATCTCAATATGACTGTTAGCCTGCACAAGCTTACTGTTCGTTTCCGAACCGGCTGTTATAATCGTTCTGAATCCTGTCAAATTAACCTGTGCCAAATAAGCAGGCGGCAAAATTGCAATGCTGATTTGATTTTCGGCTGTATAAGCTTCAAACAATTTCGGGTCTTGCTGAACTTCGGGGCTTATGATATACATACAAGCTCCTGTCAAAAGTCCCATTGTCATTTCCGAAACCATTGCGTCAAATGCAATGCTTGCGAACTGGAGAACTCTGTCATTTTCGTTAACTTCCTGAATCTTCATGAAGTATTCACGCAAGTTAGCAACGCCGTAATGCTCAACCGCAACTCCCTTTGGCTTGCCTGTCGTACCCGAAGTGTAAATACAATATGCAAGGTCATTGGACTTATTGACATGAACAGGATTTTCGGCAAACTCTTGT
>CACWIU010000085.1 GCA_902761025.1 uncultured Ruminococcus sp.
GTTCGCTTTATCATATAAATCCAATTTCATCACCCTAATTGATATTATCATTTTAGGAACGATTAGTCAAGCTTAGATAAGTTTCCGAGGAGTTCTATTTTACTCTCGGGAGAATTTGAAAAAAATGAAAGTGAGAAAGGTATTATGAAAAAAATGAAATTTTACGTCTGCGAAACTTGCGGAAATATTATTACTTCTACTTCCGAAGCCTCTGTTGCCTGCTGCGGAAACAAGCTTTCAGCTTTAGAACCGAAACAAGCCGACCCGATTAATTCCTTAAATATACAGGAAACAGAGGACGAGTTGTTTATTACTTTATCTCATCAAATGACTAAGGAACATTATATTTCTTTTGCAGCATTTTTAAATGACCGAACTTCTATTATCTGCAAACAGTATCCTGAGTGGAACTTCCGGTTCACGCTGCCGCTGTATCGTTCGGGAAAAATTATTTGGTACTGCACAAAATGCGGTCTTTTTTATCAGGATATCAAAAAATAAATTAAATTATTATGCCGCATAGTCTGCTTAGTTTCAGACCATGCGGCATTTTTCGATTAATTATTATACTCAAATTTTTGCAGGGCTTTGCGGTCGCCCTGCACCTTCGCATACCACTTTCATAATTTTATTTAATTAGAAAAACTTTATGCTCATACGTATAATTAATGAACAATTTCTTTATCAACAAAAGATACGCTTGTTTCTTTGTATGCTATCTTATGGCTGCCGTCCGTAACTATAAGCATAACAGGATATACGCCCAAATCGTTTGAAGTAAGCTTAGCCGTTGTTTCAGTTGTATTTTCTTCATCAAACGGAGTCCACTCATCTATTTCGGGGTCTTCTTTATAATAATACTGATATGTATATTCACCCGTACCGCCGGTTACAACAGTACTAATTTCTACCAAATCGCCAACTGCTGCTTCAGCAGGTACATTCAAGCTTTTAATAGTAAGCGGCTGATAATATTTGATACTAAACTCTTTGAAATCGAAAGTCCCGGAATCGTCTTGTACATAAACTCTGATTATATATTCAACTGCCGAAGATGCTTTCAGTGTGGCTGTTGTTTCGGTTCTGTAAGCCGCACCAAATTCCGTCCATGCCGTTTTTCCTGATTTTTGGTAATAGAAATAATATTTATAATTTCCCGTACCGCCTGTTGCAGAACCTTTAACAAAATAAAAAAACGGTGCTGACGTTTGCGTTCAGTACCGTTTTTTTGTTTGGAAAATGAAAAAAGCACGTTATCCCAACGTGCCTTTCCATATAAAGTTTTAAAGAAAAGAAAAGAAATGTGTAAAACTCAAAATCTTAATAAGTTTGTCAAAAACAAGAACAAAATTTCATAACCTTAACCACGAATAAATGATACCATATTTTTAGGCTATTGTCAAGAATGATTGGGTAAAAATAATAAATTTTCGTCTTGTTACAATGTTTATTATGGCAGTTTGTGATATTTATACAAATGAGTTGTGATAAATTTATAAATTTATCTTAGAAATTTATTTAAAATAACAATCGGCGTTTTGACAATAAGCTATTTTAAAAAAGTTTCGATAGTATAACGAGGGCGGCGTTTGACTTCAAGGTATATTTTTCCTATATATTCGCCTACTATGCCTATTGCAAGAAGCTGTAGTCCGCCTATTGCCCAGATAGACACCGCCAAGCTTGCCCAGCCCGTTACCGTTGCTCCCGTAAAATATCGGTATAAAAAATACAGAAGCATTAAAAGGCTGAGTATGAAAACTAAAGCCCCGGTTGTTGTTACCAGTCGTATTGGCTGAATACTCAGAGAAGTTATTCCCTCCCACGCAAGGGCAAGCATTTTATTCAGGGGATATTTGCTTTCGCCCGCTTGACGTTCTTTTCGTTCGTATGTTACAATATCGGACTTTAACCCAATCATGGGGACAAGTCCCCGTAAAAAAATATTTGTTTCGCTGTATTCCGAAAGATAATCTAAAGCTTTTTTACTCATCAACCGAAAATCCGCATGGTTAAAAATTACTTTTGCCCCCATGCTGTTAAGAATTTTATAAAAAGCTTCGGCTGTAAATCTTTTGAAAAAAGTATCGGTTTCACGCTTTGAGCGAACGCCGTAAACAATGTCGCAGCCGTTTTCAAGCTTGTCGAGCATACTGTCAAAAGTATTTATGTCGTCCTGCAAGTCGGCGTCTATGGAGATTACTGCGTCCGCATATTCTCGGAGTGTTAAAAGTCCGCATAGCAAAGCGTTTTGATGACCTCTGTTGCAGCTTAGCTTAATGCCCGAAAATATATTGTCGCTTTCGTGAAGATTTTTAATTATGCTCCATGTTTTATCTTTTGAGCCGTCGTCAATAAATACGATTTTACTTTCTCTTGAAATTTTTTCTTTTGCGGCAAGCTCCGCAAATTTTTCTTTAAGTTTTTGGGCGGTTTCAGGCAATACGTCTTCTTCGTTATAACAAGGAATCGCCAAATACAGTTTAGTCATAAGCTCACCTTTATATTATGTATATTTTTTAATTTTTATATTCTTGATATTTAAGTTTGCCGACAGCAAACGCACTGACAAGCGAAAGTGTCATGAGCAGAATGCCTATGCCGGCACGAACTCTCTTTCCCGTAGTGACATTGTCATACGGATTGACGCTTGAATTGTTCAAGTTGGTGTTGTCGGCAGCTATATAACCGTTGTCGTCGGGATATTCGGGCAAGGAAAAGTAATCTACACGATACGGCTTGTCATTAGTTGATTTTTGAACGGACGGGACAGATGTGTTATTTGATGAATTTTCTTCGGGAAATTTGTCGAAAAAATCCGGCTCGGAATCAGACGGACATTCGGTATCGGAATTTATTTCTTTTTCGGATACTGTCGAAGATTCCGTCTGAAACTCCGAACCGGACGGAATCTCAGGATATATTTCTGAGTGAAAACTGCTGTTGTCCGAACTTGAAACTAACGGCGGCGTTGAAGAGGATAATTTTTTGTTTGAATCATTTTCGGAAGTTTCGGACTGTGCGTCTGAGGATTGGCGTTTAGTTGTTTCGGAAGATATATCGCTGTGTTGGGTGTTTTTTTGAGAAACGCTGCCGCTTGTTGATGTGCTTTCGGATTTAGAGAAGTCGGAATTTATAAGCATTCCCAAAAAAATCAAAGCTCCCGTTAAAAAAATAACGGCGCATAACACCCACAGAACGGAAATAAGCTTATTGTTATTATTATTGCGAATTGGCGACGCAGGAGTTGGGCGAGTTGATTTTTCGGCGTCACTGACAATTTCTTCGCCGTAATAGTCCATTATTTCATTTGCGATATAATCGGATAAATCGTTATTTTTATTTTGCTTATTTTCCATTTGCTAATCCCCCTCTCTTAGCGTTGCGGCAGGGCGAAGCCTGTTAAAGAATTATCTGCTCTTATTATAACCAAAAATCTTACTTTAATCAACCTTTTTTAATTTTTTAAATTATATATATAAAAAATGTAACATAGGGGTATATGATTACATAAATTATAATTATAGATAATATTTAAAAGGTGCTAAATATGTATAATAAAGATAATAAAAATAATAAAAATATAACGCTGAAAGATTTGCCCGTTGGCAAAAGCTGCTCGATAGTAAGCGTAAGCGATGAAATTACAGCAAAGAAAAGATTGGAAGAACTGGGATTTGAAAAGGGAGCGTATGTTGATAAGCTCAACACAGGCTTTTCGGGCAGTCCTATTGCATGCCGAGTGTGCGGAGCAGTTATAGCAATCAGAGCGAATGATTCCAAACGGATATTTGTGTATGCGAAAAACTCTGATTGAATGGTTGTTTGGGGGTAGTCTATGAAATCATACCGAAACACTTACAATATAGTGCTGGCAGGAAATCCCAATGTCGGAAAAAGTACCGTTTTTAACAATTTGACGGGTCTTCGCAATCATACGGGAAATTGGGCGGGAAAAACAGTAGATTGTTCCCAAGGCGAGTATGTATTTAAAAGCAACAGGTACTTTGTGCAGGATTTGCCGGGAACATACTCTCTTACGCCAAATTCAGCCGAAGAAGCGGCGGCGTGCGAATATATAATTTCGGGTAGCTATGATATTTTAGTTATTGTTCTTGATTCAACTTGCATTGAGAGAAATATAAAATTTGCCGTACAAATTCTGAGTTCAGTAAAAAGCAAATGTATTATATGCTTAAATTTGATTGACGAGGCAGAAAAAAAGGGAATTACTATAAATTCGGAAAAAATGTCCGAATTGTTGGGCGTTCCTGTTATAAGCACAGCCGCAAGAAGCGGAATTGGCATAGAAACGCTGAAATTAAAGATTGAAGATTTATCAGCGAAGAAAAAGACGTTGGAAAAATGCGTTAAACCAACGTTCGACAATGCCAATTTGAGCGAAACTGTCTTTAATGAATGCTGCCAAACAAAAGAAAAATCTTCGGACAGTTTTGACAGGTCAATAGACAAATATTTAATTTCAAAGACATTTGGTATTCCGTCAATGTTGATTTTGTTTTTGCTGATATTTTGGATTACAATTATAGGAGCGAATTATCCGTCCGAATGGCTGAGTAAAATATTTGAAGCGATAGGTAAAAAGCTGAACGATTTTTTAATATATGTCAAATGTCCGGAAATTATTTCTTCTGCGTTAACGGACGGAGTATACAGAACTTTAACATGGATAATTGCCGTAATGCTGCCGCCAATGGCGATATTTTTTCCGCTTTTCACACTGCTTGAAGATTCGGGATATTTGCCGAGAATAGCCTTTAATATGGATTCTGCGTTTGAGAAAGCCGGAACGCACGGCAAGCAGTCCTTGACAATGGCAATGGGCTTCGGGTGCAATGCCTGCGGAGTAACGGGTTGCAGGATTATAGATTCTCCCCGAGAGCGTTTGATAGCGGTCACAACAAACAGCCTTGTGCCGTGCAACGGACGTTTTCCAATGCTCATAGCGATTATATCAATGTTTATGATTGGAACGAATGGGGGAGGAAGTTCGGCATTAAAAGCAGTTGTTTTGACAGGAGCTGTTTGTTTTAGCATAGCTGTTACACTGCTGATGTCAAAGATTCTTTCCAAAACAGTGTTAAAGGGTGTTCCGTCGTCATTTGTGTTGGAGTTGCCGCCGTATCGCAGACCGCAGTTTGGAAAGGTCATAATAAGGTCAATATTTGACAGGACATTGTTTGTGCTTTTCAGAGCGATAGTAATTGCAGCTCCCGCCGGTTTGCTGATATGGATACTTGCAAATGTAAAGATTGAAGACATTTCTCTGTTGTCGAGATTTACGGAAATTCTTGACCCGTTTGGAGTGATTTTAGGACTTAACGGAGCAATTTTAGCAGGATTTATTCTTGGATTTCCGGCTAATGAAATAGTATTGCCGATAATACTAATGATTTACTTGTCATCGGGTACGTTGGAGCAGCTGCCCGATTTAATGCAGATGAGAGAAATATTGCTTCAAAACGGCTGGACAATGACAACGGCAATATGTACTTTAATATTTGCGATGTTTCACTTTCCATGTTCAACGACATTAATTACTATATATAAAGAAACAAAAAGTATAAAATGGACATTATTTTCGTTTTTTATGCCGTTGACAGTGGGAGTGACAGTATGTTTAGTCATCAGAGCCGTATCCGAACTGTTAATGTTTTTTTGAAAAAGCTTGACAAGAAAATTTAAAGTCTGCCGCAAAATTGCGGCAGGCTCTATTTGCTTTTATTTTTGATTATGTTGACAGCCTTTTTCAATCCCCAAAAAACAGCAGCGATAATAACTAAATAATAGGTTGCTTTTATCAAGAAAACAACATCGTATTTTGTATTTGGGGGAAGAGGGTTGTTTTCGGGATGATAGTACCAACTGATTCGGAAGAGTGTGAATATTAGATAGGACAGAGAAAACAGTACAATTACAGTTTTCTTTATAGTGTTTGTTATTTTTTTTCGCAGCGTTTTAACATAGTATTCAGTGCGGGCATGTGCAAGTTCCGATTCGCATTTATTGCTAAGTGCCTTGAGTTTTCTAATTTTAGTGACATTGCCTTGCGAACAGGACATGACTTCCGATATTTCGTTTTCTATATG
>CACWIU010000086.1 GCA_902761025.1 uncultured Ruminococcus sp.
ATATTTATATTGTCAAGGAAAAAGTCAGCCTTGCGGCTGACGGGCAATTCATCCCTCCACCTAAGAGGTGGGGGACTTCTTGCCCATTTAGGTTAAAATCAAAATATTATTCGTTTTCCTCTGTCTTATCCGCTTTTTTTGAAGAAGACTTGCGATGTACTTTTTTGATTGCCGATTTTTTGGAAGAAGTTTTCTTTTCGTTATTGTCCTCGGCTTTATTCTCGTCTTTTTTGTCCTTTGCGGCAGCTTTGATAGGTTTCGCCGATGATTTTACTTTTTCTTTGGAGCTTACCTCGTCAATCTTTTTCTTTGCCACGCACTTAAAGTACATTGCGGACAGCGGAGGAACGGTAATAGTAATGGAATTGTCGAGATTATGACAAGCTTTCTTCTTTGACTTAATTTCAGAACCGTTTGTAAAGCCGCTGCCTCCGTAAGGTTCTGCGTCGGTCGAGAAAACTTCTGCGTAAGTGCCTGCAAAAGGAACGCCTATGACATAATTTTCTCTGAGCATTGGCTGGAAATTACAAACGCATATAAGCTCGTTGCCTTTTCTGTCTATTCTCCTGAAAATAAGGATTGAACGCTGATAGTCGCTGTGACAAATCCACTGGAAGCCCTCCCACGAGAAATCGACTTCGTAGAGCGGAGAATTATTTTTGTAGAAATTATTGATGTCACGGAAGAAAGTTTGCAGTTGCTGATGACGTTCATAGTCAAGAACTTCCCAAGTCAACTCGCCCTCATAATTCCATTCGTCAAACTGTCCGAACTCGGTACCCATGAAAGTAAGTTTTTTGCCGGGGTGTGACATCATATAGCCTATGAAAGTCTTAACGCCTGCAAACTTCATTTCATAATCGCCGGGCATTTTGTTCATCAGCGAACACTTGCCATAAACGACTTCGTCATGACTAATCGGGAGCATAAAGTTTTCGCTGAAAGCGTATATAAGTGAAAATGTCAGATTATCGTGATGATAAGGACGGTACAGAGGGTCAAGGGCAAGATATCTTAACATATCGTTCATCCAACCCATGTTCCACTTGTAGGTAAAGCCTAAGCCGCCCATGTCGGTAGGACGGGAAACCATTGGGAAAGCGGTTGATTCTTCGGCAATCATCATATTTCCGGGGAAAAGCTTTCCGCAGGTACCGTTAAGCTTTTTCAGGAAAGCAATAGCCTCAAGATTCTCTTTACCTCCGAGGGCATTGGGAACCCATTCGCCGTCCTTACGGTTATAGTCAAGGTACAGCATAGACGCAACCGCATCTACTCGAATACCGTCAACATGATACTTGTCCATCCAGAACATAGCGCTTGAAATCAGGAAACTGATAACTTCATATCGGCTGTAATTATAAACAAGCGTACCCCATTCTTTATGCTCGCCTTTTCTCCAGTCCTCATACTCATAGCAACACGTGCCGTCAAAGCGTGACAAGCCATAAGAATCCTTTGGGAAATGGGCAGGCACCCAGTCCAAAATTACACCTAAACCGGCTTGATGAGCCTTGTCAATGAGATACATAAAATCATGAGGCGTCCCGTATCGCGAAGTCGGAGCATAATAACCCGTTACCTGATAACCCCACGAGCCGTCAAAAGGATACTCCGTCAACGGCATAAACTCGATGTGAGTGTAACCCATATCGGCAACATACGGTATCAATTTGTCGGCAAGCTCCGTATAGCTCATAAACTCGCCTGTTTCGGGACGTTTCCACGAGCCGGCATGGACTTCGTACACATTCACGGGCGAATCGAGAAGAGAATTTGATTTTTTGTTTGCAATCCACTCTTCGTCTTCCCACTCATAGCCCTCGATATCATAGAATTTAGACGAATTATTCGGACGAGTTTCAAAATGAAAAGCGTACGGGTCGCTCTTGTAGATACGTTCTCCCCATTGTGTGTCAATACAATACTTATAGTTATCGTATTCGCTCACCACGTTTGGAATAAAGCATTCCCATACGCCCGCTTCGCTGATTTTGCCCATTGGGTTTCCTTCGGGATTCCAGTAATTAAAATCACCGACAACGGACACCGACGCAGCGTTTGGAGCCCAAACTCTAAACACAACTCCAAGCTGACCAAACATATATGACCTATGAGCTCCGAGCAAATCATAAGCTCTGGTACTGTTGCCCGCATGGAAATCATCAAGCAATCCTTGAACGATGCTGTCAATCATAGTATCTACTCTCCTTTTTTGCAGCGTATTTCATACGCCGCCTTATTTTTTTACAAAAAAAAGCCGCAGCCGCATTTAATCAAAAAACATGAGCCTGTAAACCACATAAAGAAACGCTCATAAAACATCATTATAACTGAAATTTTTATATACATTTATATGATACCAAAAAACGAATAATTTTTCAAGATATTTTACACAAATTCAACACAAATTTTATAGACGAATTTTGTATTTATTTACTATTTAACGATTTTTTAGAAATTTATAGTAATAATTAAATAAAATTTTCACTTATAATCCCAAATTTTTTGTTATATTTATTTCACTTTTCGTGTTTTTTAATAAAAAATAATATGAATAAATTTTCACATTAAAACATTAAATGTTTCATATATGATTTAATAATTAGAATTTCTAAATGTAAGGCTAATTATTTTTAATTAGCTAAATAATCATTTTTATTTATTGCCAATTCAACGATTTTCCATTCTTCTCCAAAGATTTGGCATACTTCTTCATTTTCCTGCCGCACATCTTTAAATCCCACAGATTTATAACAGCGGTATGCAGATTCGTTATTGCGAAAAACTCCTATTGTCACTTGTTCAGCTCCGGCTATTCTGAAAGCGTAATCAACAGCAAGCCGCATCATTTTTTTACCATATCCGCATTTTCTTTTTTTGCTGTCCACAATTACAAAGCCAATTCTTAAAACACTATGGTCACCATTTACATACCTGAGTATAAAATGCCCGACAATTCCGTTTTCATTGCAAGCGGTCATTGGGTAAAAATTATCTTGCTCTTCGCAGTCGCCGTTACAATCCAAATACTTGTAATTCATATCCTTTTCTGTTATTGGGTATCGGTCGTATCTGTCGGAAGTCCACTTTCTAAAAGTTGTTTCATCATCGCACCAAGAAATAATAGTTTTAGCATCTTCTTTTTTATACGGTCTTAAATACATATTGCATTCTCCAATACTTAATAAAAAACAATAACATTTCCTTTCGTTTTAACTCTTGCCTGATAAGTATCAGTCAAATGAAGCTTGCCGTCATAAATAGACATTACCGGTTCGCCCGAATCAAGAGAATTATCCGCAATAATAAAGCGGTCGTCAATACAGCTTACAATTTTTCCAATGGAATTGGGATAAGTAATTTCGGCAGTGCTGTTAATTTCTCCTTTTATAGTAACATCATTTTCGCCGATTTCCATATAATATATTTTTCCTACGCTCAAATCGGTAAAATATCTTGCGTGTTCGTTTTTTTCACGGACACTGCATAAAGGACGCACCTTTCCGCTGTCGACAGATATTTTAAAAAAATGCTCCTCTTCGGACGAAAAACTTTTCGCTCTGAAAATAATCTGATTTTGGCTTACGCACTCAAAGCGGACAGCCCCCCCAATACCTGCGCTTGCGACCTTTTTAAGCTTAAAATTTTCGCTGTTGTCCCTGACTTCTTCCAAAAAACGCTTTTTAGAAATTTTCCATATATTATCGCGAATATCTTCAGCCATTGTGCCAAGTTCTCTGAACAAAGATTCTTTTTCCTCTTCGCTTTCGCAGTAAGGGTCGCCCAACAAAAGATACTCCCTTCCGTTTTTGCCAATAAACTTGCTCAAATGATTTTTCACCAGCATAATTGTTTTAAAGTCCCTTACAAAATACCGAATACCGTTTTCCAAATCGTACAAATTAGCCAAGCAGTCGCAATTTGTTTCTTCCAAACAGCGATTAAACAACGCCCTGTTCTCCTCGTCCGACTTTGAATAAATAATAATATTATTATCGTCAACCGCAACGCAGTCGGAAAAACGTCCAATCAGGGGAATTTTTTTTCGCAAGACCTCATTATTAGTACGCTTGTCAATTTTAACAATCCAGACTTTGTTTCCGTTATTTTCGAACAAGACAATAATATTATTTTTACCGGCGTAATAATGCTGCAAATAAGTTGTGTCGTCAAAAGTGAAATACGACATTATTTCCTCGTTTTCGGTAAGAAAGCTGTAACAATAAATATGTATCGTGTCCACACCGTTAATTTTAAGTTCTTCCGCATAATAAACGCATTCGTCCGTAATCTCGATAATATCAATATTTCTCTTATACAGTTCGTCACGCAAATCAATAACAGTCATAAACCGCACCTCGCTTTTCCACCATTATACCACATTCCCCTCAAACATTTTGTCTTTTTTTAACACGCGAAGAAAATTTTCTCTTTACATAACCTTGCGAACCCGACCAAATGTTAATTTAATACGTGAAGAAAGTTTTCTCTTTGCATAACCTTGCGAACCCGACCGAATGTTAATTTAATACGTGAAGAAAGTTTTCTCTTTACATAACCTTGCGAACTCGACCGAATGTTAAATGTTGACGGGCAGTTTTTGAACAAATCTTTCATATATTTTTTAGTTAAAGTCCCAAATCAATTTTGTTTCGGGAAAACCTACTCCAAAAAATGAACCAAGCGATAAACAAATCGTATTTTTTCTGTCGCCGAAATTCAACGCTATAGCAGTGCCGTCATGAATCAGCTTAACAACAACGTCCTTTCTAAGTCGTCCCGACAAATCCCACCATAAACACTCGGCATAATTCTTTCCCAAAGAACAAAGCTTTGAATAACCGCTTCTTTCGTCATTTAGAACTCCGTCAACAGTATAGCTCGCAATACTTATCACAATTTCACGATTAGGCTCTGTCCCCGTGTGTGTTTTTGCTTCGTTATAAGTATCCTCAATGGCTCTAATCAAGTATTTATGAAGTTTTTGCGCCTGACGCAGTCTTTCCTCATCGCTTGGCATTTTCCAATCCATATATTGGGAGGGATACGGTTCGAGCGGCTTAACATCAATAATCTGACCATTGCTTTTTGTAACAAAGCAGCGTTTGATATTTGTCTGCCCAAAATCCATAACAACGTTAACGCCGTCTTTCTCGGAAATTTGAGTAGCGCAGCCCAAAACGCCGACGTCAGCGGAATTATCATAAAGAAAAATATTATAGGGAGTTGTATTCGCCATAGAAAAAATTTCGTTTACTTGCTCACGCAAAATCTCGCCTATTCTTCCGCTTGCAAGTCCGCCAACTAAAATAATGTCGCTTATTTGCGACCAGTAGTCCCAGTGTTCGTTTGTCCAGTCTTCACGGGCAAGGCGGTTTTCAGGTTCACCCTTTTTCAAAGCAAGAAACAAAAGCCCAAGGCGGTTTCCAAATTTCTTTACAATATTTTTAGCCGCATTCGCAACATTTTCGTCTTCGTCATCTAATCGCTTTGCAAGTATTTTCGGCAGTTTTTTTTCATTTACTCCCGATAAATCAATACGCAAAATATCCGCATTCTTTTTAATTTCATCTATAAACAACTGAGTACAAAAAAACTCTTTAACAGTAAGACCTTCAATATCGTCTTCAATTCCATACAAAGGCAGCTTTGCCAAACGAACTCTGTTCACAGAACAGCTTGCCGTTACATAATCCGATTTTTCATTATCTGCAACTCTGCTTAAAAAAGGATTTTTCATAAATAAGAACTCCTTTCCACAAAATCAAACTTATAAATTATATGCAAAAAATGGATTTGTATTAATTTTAATACAAATCCATTTAGAATTGATTAACCTTTTATTAACATTTGCCACAAATACAAAAAATACAGTCTTTATTTTGGGAAAGTTAAAATTATTCTTCAATGTTGCTCTCCACAAGCTTAGAAAACTGAGGCGTTCTAAAAAGAATAATCGAACCAATAACGGTAAACACAAGCTCCGGCAGCATATACGAGCCGTTATAAACAAGAGAATAAATCCACGGATTGCTCCAGCCGTCCGGAAGCCATATATCAAATATAACAGCTCCTGATAAAAGATGAC
>CACWIU010000087.1 GCA_902761025.1 uncultured Ruminococcus sp.
CTGCATGGGCAAAGGCGGCACAGAAGCCGTCGTATAGCTATAGCGAGATTACGAATACTCCTACGCTGGCATCGGTGGCTACAAGCGGTTCGTATAATCCCAATGCTCCTAAAATTACTCCCGCAACTACAAAAGATGTTAAAATCCTTGCAGGCGTAAGCTTCGTTTTATCAATTAATATTTGCCCGATTACACAAATTAAACCGCCTACCCAAAAGGCATTTATTAAATTTATCAGCATTATTTCACCTCATTAATAATATTATTATTGATATTATTTGAAATGTTGCTTTTATTATACAATTTTTTTGCCCTTTTAGAAAGGAAGTATCAAAATATAAAAGATGAGAAAAATTTTAAAATATAAATATTTATTTATCAGCTCAATTATTATCCTGCTGGTTTGTGGTGGCTGTCAGTCCGATAAATCCGACAGCAATACAAGCGTTATTTTTAATGACAGCCAAATTGTCAGCGATAACAACCAATTACAAAATACTATTGACAGCAATACAGATACAACTAATGTTAAATCTGTCAATGAAAATCATGAGCATGAGGAAATTGTTCAGAATGACGGATATACTGTTTGTAAACTTCAAGACTGCGACAAAGACGTACTTGTAATTCTTTCGGGTTCGGACGAAAACAAGCGTCAATTTGATTTTTATTTTATTGATAATGACAAATTGGAAAATATCGGTTCGCTTGACGGTACGGATATTACCGCATACATATCCGATGATACCAAAAGTTTTTGTATTCGCAAAATTACCGGTAAAAATGAATTTTTATTGGGTACTGTGAAATATGACGAAGGTATTATAATTGACAATGTTCAAACAGTTATCATCGAAGGCGAACATAAACATTTTGATTACCCCGGAAGCGTTGTTTCCTTTAAATCAACAGATAACGACGAGTTTAAACAAAAATATGCCGAAAAAATTGCTTTGGAAGAAGATTTTTCCGAAATAGAAGAATAATCATTTGACACCATTGCTTTTTTAATGTATAATGTACATGTGCGAAAATTGAATGCTGTTTTTTCGGGATTTGATTTATTATAATTCTTTTTATGCAATATTTAAGAAGGAGGTCTTTTTTATGAATACTGAATTAAGCCGTCACTTCAAAAGAGTTGCGGCTGCGGCTATCGTGCTTACGCTTGTTTCGGGCGGCGTTACGGCTGTGCCTTTTGCGGAAATTCCCGACGCTGTTGTTACTGCAAGTGCGGATACAATGTCAGGTACGGTGTACTACAGTCAGAATACTTTGTGGGAATTAGATACGACTACCGGTGTGCTGACCTTTTCAATGAGAGAAGGCACAACAGGCGGTATGGCAAGTATGTGGGCGAATTTTCTTACCAAGTACAGAAACTCTGTTAAAAAGGTTGTTATAGGCGAGGGCATTACGTCAACATCGGACTTTCAAAATTGCCGTAATTTGAAATCTATTGAGTTTCCAAGCACTATGAAGACAGTGAGTGGATTTAGCGGATGTTCAGCATTGGAATCAGTTGAACTTCCCGATTCCGTAGAGGAAATCGGAAGCTATGCTTTTGAAACATGCACATCGTTAAAATCAGTCAAAATACCTGCAAATTTAACAAAGATTGGTGATTATGCTTTTCATTATACCGCCTTGGAATCTGTGACTATTCCCGATACAGTAACGGAGATAGGACGGTATGCGTTTGCATACACCAATATAAAAACAGTAACTGTTCCTAATGGTATTGAAACTCTCTATTCAACATTCAGCGGCTGTGAAAATCTTGAATCCGTCGTACTCCCGAACAGCGTTACCTCTATTGACAGTGTTTTTAAGGAGTGTTCGGCTCTTAAATCGGTAACTGTTCCGAACGGCGTAACATCTATGGAAGAGGCTTTCGCAAACTGTACAAGTCTTGAAACAGTCAATATCCCCGCCGGCGTAACAAGTCTTTTAGGAACGTTTTATAATTGCTCTTCTTTGAAGTCAATTACAGTTCCGGCAAGCATTACGGACATGAAAGGAACGTTTGAAGGCTGCTCCAGTCTGGAAACAGTTAATATTCCCGAGGGCATTGAGGATATTTCCCAAACGTTTAAAGACTGTTCTTCTCTTAAAGCTATAACTGTTCCCGAAAGCGTTAACACAATGCGTTCGGCATTCGAGGGCTGCACATCGCTTGAAACTGTCAATATTCCTCAAGGAATGACAGAATTGGGCGGCACCTATTACGATGAGGGCAGTATATTTAAAGACTGTACAAGTTTGGCAACGATAACAATTCCTGACGGCGTTACAGTTATCGGTGCGTATGCTTTCAGCGGCTGTTCGAACTTGAATTCCATAAATCTGCCGGATAGTCTTACAGATATTTATGAATGTGCTTTTAGCGGCTGTACAGGATTGCCCTCTGTTACGTTTACTGAAAATGTTGCTCGGATTGGCAACGGTGCGTTTGAAGGCTGTACGGGCTTGACGGAAGTTGCGATACCTAATAGTGTTTCGGAAATCGGAAGTTGTGCATTTTCCGGCTGTGATAATTTAAAGTCAGTAAATATTGAACAGTGTACTTCGGGTGAAAATTTCTTTGGTTATGATTCTTTCGGCTCTTTGACAGAAGACGTTGTTCTCGAAATACCTCGTTATTCAAGAGGTGGTCAGGATAGTTATTACAGCGATTATATAACGGGAAATCCTGGTGATAATAACGGCGATTTTGCTTTGTACTTTGGTAAAGCTCAGGTTTCTATTAAAAGCAACGGCGTTACATATACTAAAGTTGAAGGTATACCCTCAACTTGCACACAGAGCGGTCTTGCTGAGCATTATTTAGGCTCGGACGGTAAATTTTATTGGGATTCTTTAGGATACAGCGAAGCAAAAGGCTATGAAAGTGAGGAGGACTTTATCGTATCGCCTACGGGACATTATTGGAAAGCTGTTTCGTGGATATGGAAAAAGACAGATGACACCGGCAGTTATAAAGCTTTTGTAAAAGCTGATTGTTCCGAGTGTGATATTGACGTGGATATTTTTGAAGCTAATGTTACGTCATATACTTCTGATTACGGCACTACTTATTACGCAGGTATAAATGACTATGATAATCATATGTGGCTGTATAACCAAATTTTTATTGAGGCAGAAGATTATACGGTTACTCTTGATGGTGAAGGCTGTTATATTACGGCTGCAACAAAGAAAGATGCGTACAGACTGAATGACGGCGTCACGGTTGTTGCGGCTCAAAAACTCAACAATCAGGATTTTGTCGGTTGGTATGAGGGTGACAAGCTGCTCAGCAGCAACAGAAAGTATACGTTCTTTGTAAGCGGAAATATAACTCTCACTCCTAAGTATGCGGACGCTGCGGAAGAGGCAAAGGTTGTTGAAACATTCAGCCTTTATCGTGCCGGAGATTATCAGGCTCAAGCTAAATTCGTCAACCAATGGTCGCTCCCCGAGGACTGCACGCTTGTCGAGGCAGGCATAATCAGAGCTTATGATAAGGATGTTACAAATCTTACTCCTGATAATGCAGCGGCAAACGGCGCTAAAGTTAATAAGTCTTCTCTCAAAAAGATAAACGGCAAGTATACGCTTACAGTCAATATGGGTTACGACACTAAACAAAAGACCATAAACGCAAAAGGCTATGTTATCTACAAGAACAAAAGCGGTACAACCAAAACCGTTATGTCCGATATGAAGACGAGCGCGTATGTAACCGATTAATAAAATCTTAGGAGAATTTGATTGTTATGAAAGAACTTTATGAATTAATTGATATGGAGATTGTTTGGTTCGATACCGAAGACGTTATTGCTACAAGCGACTCTGAGAATGACGGCGGCAACGGCGGCGAGGAAGAAGAGTATATCGAAGAATAAAATAATTTCTTAACTTTTGTAGAATTTGCTTTTGTATAAAGAGATATTTAAAAGACAGACAATAAAATAATATTGTCTGTCTTTGATTATTTTAACTTATGAATTTATACAAAATAAAATTATGGATTTTTCAAATTTTGTGTTATTTTGCAATTTTCTTTGTAATGTGATACAATATAACCAATGAATTATGTGTGGTAAGGGGGTGTTCCTATGAAACAGCTTGAAAAATATTGTCTTGTGAGCAGGAAAAAGTTTTACATCATTTCTATTATTGTTATTGCGATTGCAGAGCCGGTATGCACAGGTATACTTATGGTTGGCGATGAAGACAGCGATGGTATTGAAAATCCTGTTATTGCCGCCGTAATTGCCGCCGCCTTTATTTTGGTTTTCTGGATTTCTATTCATCATGCTATGATAATAAAGCCGAGAAAGCGTTTTAAGGGCAGACTTAAATATTTTGAGAACAACGGGCTGATTAATTATGCGATAAGCGATGTTCAATACGGCGTAAAAAAATTTGACGGCAAAGTTCTGTTGGGAAATTACTGCATTATGGGTAAGGGTACGGGCTTGATAGTATTTTATAATGAAATTTCCTCAATGTATGTGAAAATAGACCGTAGTACGGACGACGATGGTGATACTACTGAAACTTGGAACTTAAAGATTGATGCGGGCGGCAAAACTTATAAGATTTGTTCTGTGAAAAATAACCAACAGTCAGTTCGCGAATGGGCTGAAATCTGTAATTTTATACAGCTGAAAGCTCCAAACATACAGCTTAAATAATGTTGTTTTTACATAAAAAATGTCGGTTCTTCTTATGGAAGAAACCGACATTTTTTTATACGACAGAAAACTTAATTTAACCCTGTTTAAGTTTTTTGCCAAGCTTTTTTTCAAAAAAGCGGAGTTTTTTGCCAAGCTTTTTTTGCGGAGTTTTTTGCCAAGCTTTTTTTCAAAAAAGCGGAAAGCGTGCCAAAAGGGATTCGAACCCCCGACCTTTCGCTTAGGAGGCGAACGCTCTATCCTACTGAGCTATTGGCACATTTTTATAAAAACAATACAGGCAAGCCGAAACTCACCTGTACTATTATATCATAAATATATTTTTTGTCAAGTCCTAATCAAACGATTGTTCCGCCGCCTACAACTATGTCATTGTCATATAAAACAACAGCTTGACCTTTTGTAATGGCTCTTTGAGGTTCGTCAAATTCTACTTTCAAAGTGTCGGGGGCAGTTTGCACAGCCGTTGCCCATTGTTCAGCCTGCCTGTATCGAACTTTTGCTTTTACACGCATTGGAGTAAATAAATTCGGTACGGAAATTAAATTTATTTTTTCAGCGGTAACAGATGTTGAAAATAAATCTTCATTTTCGCCAAGAGTGACAGTGTTCGAAACAGGGTCAACCGCCGTTACATACATAGGGTGAGGCAATGCAAGTCCCAAACCTTTACGCTGACCGACTGTATAACGAATAATGCCTTTGTGCCTGCCAAGTACATTTCCATTTTTGTCAACGAAATTTCCCTCGGGGAATTTTTTGCCCGTATAGTTTTCTATAAATTCTGCGTATGTTCCGTTTACTACAAAGCATATGTCCTGACTGTCATGCTTTTGAGCATTGACGAATCCGTTTTCTTCGGCTATCTTTCTGACTTCCGTTTTGGCAAGTTCTCCAAGCGGAAACATAACATGCGAAAGCTGTTCCTGCGTAAGCGAATACAATACGTAACTTTGGTCTTTGCTTGTATCGACGGCTTTTTTCAAAATATATCTGCCTGTTTCTTCGCTAAAGCTTATTCTTGCGTAATGTCCCGTAACAACATAATTATATCCGAGTTCTTTCGCTCTGGAAAAAAGCTTGTCAAATTTTAAATATCGGTTGCAGTCTATGCACGGGTTAGGCGTTCTGCCTTTTTGATATGCGTCAACAAATCTTTCAATAACGTCTTCTTTGAATCTGTCCGAAAAATTGAAGACATGATACGGCATATTGAGCCGATAAGCAACGCTTCGGGCGTCTTCCACATCGTCAAGAGAACAACAAGTGTTTTCACGGACATCAATGTCAATATCGCTGTTGTTAAATAGTTTCATTGTAACGCCCATGCACTCAAACTCCTGCTGTTTTGTGAGAAATGCGGCAACGCTTGAATCAACTCCGCCGCTCATGGCAATAAGAGCTTTTTTATCCATAGTCCAAAATCAACCCAACTCAATCATTTTGTCAATACATACTCTTGCTTTTTCCATTGTTTGCGAATCAAGAACAATTTCTTCTCCGCCATTGCCTAAAATGGTGTTGTAAACATCAACTAAAGTTGTTGCTTTCATATTCGGGCAAATGAGATTTTTTGACAGAGTGTAAAACTTCTTGTCGGGGCAGTCATAGGCAAGGTGTGCGGCAATGGCTATTTCTGTTCCGATGATAAATTCTTTTTTGTCGGAAGCGGCGGCATAGTTCATAATCGCCGAAGTAGAGCCGACAAAATCCGCTTGCTCAACTACTACGTGAACGCATTCGGGGTGTACCAAAAGTTCGGCGTTTGGATAAAGTTTCTTTGCCTCGGCAGCTTCGGCGGGAGTTACTCTTGCGTGTATAGGACAACCGCCGTTTAAAAGCTTAATATTCTTTTCGGGAACTTGTTCGGCAACGTATCGTCCAAGATTGCAGTCGGGAATAAAGAGAATATTGTTATTTTCGATTTTCTTTACAATCTTGACAGCCGAGGAAGATGTTACGCATACGTCGCAAACTGTTTTCAAGTCGGTAGTTGTGTTAATGTATGCGACTACGGTGTAATCGGGGAGTTGTTTTTTTACTGCCGAAATCATTTCTTTGTCCATTTGTTCAGCCATTGGACAGCCTGCCGTAGGGTTTGCAAGGTATACGGTCTTGTCGGGGGAGAGGAGTTTAACAGTTTCTGCCATGAAGCGAACTCCGCACATGATTACTGTTTTATGCGGCACTTGCGAAGCTTTCACGCTGAGTTGGAACGAATCTCCCGTGAAGTCGGCAACCTCGGTAATTTCTCTGGTTTGATAGCTGTGGGCAAGGATACAAATATCTTTTTCCTGCTTTAGTTTTATTATTTCCTGTTGTAAGTTATTAATGTTCATTACGGTTGAAACTCCTTATTTTTATATTTTCTATTAATTATACCATTTTAATCGGTTTTCTACAATATGTTTTTAAAATAAAAAAATATTTTATTTTTTTATTTGATTGTTGCGGAGGAACGGGGGCTGAATCCGACAGGCTTTGCCTGTCGCTGCCGCTTTTGAAAAAAGCGGTGATTTGTAAGGGCGGCTGCCCTTACAAATGATTCAGCCCCCACCGTGTGCAACAAAAAAAGCCCACCCGAAAGTGAGCTTTAATTTTTTAGCCATGTTTAAACACAGACTATGATAGTTAGGAATTATTCCTCGGAAGGAGCACCAACCGGGCAAACATTCGCACAGTTACCGCAGGAAATGCAAGTATCCGCATCAATTTCAAACTTGCCGTCACCCTCGGAAATAGCCTCTACGGGACATTCAGCTGCGCAAGCACCGCAGGAAACGCAATCGTCACTAATTTTATAAGCCATAAATAAGCCCTCCTAATCAATAAAAAATAAAATCAACAAGAAACAACAAAACAAAAAACCTTGTCCAATGTTTCCTTAATGGATTGAATACATTCTATCACAATTTAACCAAAAAATCAAGAGAAATATACAAATAGCTGTTTGATTAACAGATTATTTACAAACAGTTAGCTTGAGCTTACTCAAGCAAAAATCATTCAAGTTTTTTCAAGGCTTCAAGTTCTTTTTTGTTTACTTTAATTTGAGCGTCCTTAATCAGCTTGACTTCGGAACTCTGGAAAATAGAGGGAGCGGCCTCGGGAGCTTTGTTAAGCTTCACTTTCAGTATTTTAGTAAGAGGGTTGACTTCTATTACAACGCCCTCGCCGTTGGGAGTGTCAACTATCGCTCCGACTTTAGGTATCGTTTTAAGTAAATCCGTATATGCCGCCTGCTCATATTTCAGACAGCACATAAGTCTGCCGCAAGTGCCGGAGATTTTCACGGGACTTAACGAAAGACCCTGTTCTTTTGCCATTTTGATAGTAACGGGCTGAAAATCGCCCAAATACAGACTACAGCAAAAAGGTCTTCCGCAGATGCCAAGTCCGCCGAGCATTTTTGCTTCATCTCGCACACCGATTTGTCTTAATTCTATACGAGTGCGAAAAACAGCGGCAAGTTCCTTGACGAGCGAGCGGAAGTCAACTCGTCCGTCGGAAGTGAAGTAGAACAAAATTTTACTGCTGTCAAAAGTATATTCGACATCGACAAGCTTCATATCGAGTTTGTGTTCTTCGATTTTTTTCAGGCAAATCGAGAAAGCACGTTTTTCTTTTTTTCGGTTTTCGGCAATGCGTCTAAGATCGTCATCGGTGGCTTTTCTAATGATTTGCTTTAGTGGGTGAACGATTTTATCGTCGCTTATTTCTTTATTGGGTATAGCCACAGAGCCGCATTCAATGCCCCTTGCGGTTTCCACAATTACTTTGTCGTCTATATTCATTATTTGACCCATGGGGTCAAAGTAGTAGACTTTGCCTACGTCTTTAAATCTTATTCCAATAATTTCTGCCATATATCCTCCTTAAATCAGCTTGTGTGGCGGCTTTGTCTTATGTTGGCACAAAGCCACGTTGCAAGCAAATTCATATTGCAGTTTTGCGATAATTTTTTTTGAGCCTGTTCAACTGTGCCAAGAAGTTTAATCAGCGAACGCTTTTTTAACGTTCGTGAAAGTTCGGAAATGTGCTGAGGCTGTTCGTTTTCGGGAAAATATTTTTCTTCAAGAGCAGCCATAAAAAAGCCGCTCAGATGTTCAAGGACTTTTTGAGTAAGAGCTTTATCGTTAATTAACTTGCCTGTTGCGATAAGCAGCGGCAGTTCTATATTTTGAGGTATAGCCGAAGCTATTTCAACAGCTATTTCTTTTGATTTTTCGTTAACTGCGTTATTATCATTTTCATTTAAGCTGTTGTCAAGTTTAAAAACAGTCGAGCGTGAAAGAATTGTTTGCAATAGGGAAGAGGAAGTTTCCGCAGTAATAACAAACTGTATGTTTGGCGGCGGTTCTTCCAGAATTTTCAGCAAAGCATTCTGAGCCTCGACAGTCATTTTATCCAAAATGAGATAAACTTTCCCACGAGCTTCATTTGGTTTTATATAGCAGTCGGAAATCATTGTTCTGATTTCCCCAACGCCTACAGCTTGTTTTTTATCCGTAATTTTTACGGTGTAAATATCGGGGTGAATATTTTGCGAAGCCTTATAGCAGTTTATACATTTGCCGCAGGGGCGATTTGAATTATCCGAGCAGACGCAGGCTTTAGCAATATTTTTAGCAATTTTTTCCGAAGCGGCATTGTTTCTGCTTTCCACAATAACGGCATGCGGCAGACGATTTAATTTGATTAACTCTTCCAACTGTCTGCAAACGTCAAAATCTTCCAAAATCTTCTCTCCTTTTTTTAAAAATACGTGAAGCGAATCGTATGTCTACTATAATTGCGAACCCGACCGTAAGTTTATTGTTTACAGGTAGTTTTCGACATACTTTTTTGTTGACATATATGTCTATAAAAATTCATAAAAACTTTCAAGCTGTATTTGGGACAAGGAAAAGCTTGTCCAACTTTTTCAAAAAGAACTTGTGTTCATTAAAATATCGCCGTTTTGAATGTCAATTACACCGTACGAACAGTCAAATCTTCTTAACGCTCCGGGATTCATAATGTACAGACCGCTGTCATATTCTGTATACGGTACGTGAGTATGTCCGTACAGAACAATGTCCGCATGGCGGCTGATTGCCTTTTGTTTAAGAATATCTAATCCATACTTTACTCTTTCCACATGACCGTGAGTAAGAAAAAAACGCTTTCCCTCGATTACTCTTTCTTCTGTCATCGGCAAAGGGCAGCCCCAGTCATTATTGCCCTTCACACCAATAAACATTTTTTGCGGAAAATCCATTTTGACTTCGTTAAATTCTTCAAAGCCGTCGCCCAAAAATAAGACAACTTCCGCCTTTGTTTGCGAACGCACTATACGGCTAAACGAACGATAATCACCGTGACTGTCTGATACTACTAATATTTTCAAATAAAACAGCTCCATTTCCTCTTTCTCTCTATTATACAACAAAAAAACAAAAATAGATAGACTTTTTGAAAAAAAGTCGAAGAAAAAACTTTGACAATAATTTTTATAAATTTTCCGTAAAATTTTAAAATTCGGCTCGTTTATAAGATAAATTTCTTGAAAAACAGTTTGAAAAAATGTGGTCGCAATCCCATTCGCTTTAGAGAATGGGTTAAGACCACAAAACTAACGGTTGACATAATGTAATCTATAGATTATAATCAGTATGTATGCACACATTGATAACTGTATATATGCGGTTGTACCGAGAAATCTATGCGAAAACCAAGCTTTCCTTCGGTATGTAAAATATACAAGGTACAAAATGTACGGTAT
>CACWIU010000088.1 GCA_902761025.1 uncultured Ruminococcus sp.
GTGTTTGAGATTAAAAGAAAAATGTTTCACGTGAAACAATTCGAGTGTTTAACAAAAGTGTTTGAGATTAAAAGAAAAATGTTTCACGTGAAACAATTCAAGTGTTTAACAAGAGTGCCTGAGATTAAAAGAAAAATGTTTCACGTGAAACAATTCGAGTGTTTAACAAGAGTGCCTGAGATTAAAAGAAAAATGTTTCACGTGAAACAATTCCGAGTGTTTAACAAGAGTGCCTGAGATTAAAAGAAAAATGTTTCACGTGAAACAATTCGAGTGTTTAACAAAAGTGTTTGAGATTTAAAGAAAAATGTTTCACGTGAAACAATTCGAGTGTTTAACAAGAGTGCCTGAGATTAAAAGTAAAATGTTTCACGTGAAACAATTCAAGTGTTTAACAAGAGTGCCTGAGATTAAAAGGAAAATGTTTCACGTGAAACAATTTCGAGTGTTTAACAAAAGTGTTTGAGATTTAAAGAAAAATGTTTCACGTGAAACATTTTGAATGTTCTTTTGCATATTTTTAATAAAAAAATGATAAGATTGTAATAAAAAAAACAGAAAAACACTTTATTTAGATTAAATAAAGTGATATAATAATAATGTAAAAATGAATAACAGAGTGCTTTCTTTGTGGAAGTGAAAGAAAGGATAGGTAGAATGAGTAAAATTATTGCAGTTGCCAATCAAAAAGGTGGCGTTGGAAAGACAACTACATCGGTAAATTTGGCAGCAGGTTTAGGAAAAATGGGAAAAAAGGTTCTTTTGATTGACATTGACCCTCAGGGCAATGCTACAAGCGGCGTCGGCGTTGACAAGCGAGCTGTAAAAAACAGTACATACGGCATTTTTGTAGAGGGCGTAAGCGGTAAGGACACTGTCGTAAAGACACAGTTCCAAAACTTGAGCATTTTGCCCTCAAGTCTTGATTTGGCAGCCGCCGAACTTGAAATTGCCGACCGTGAACATAGAGAAGCTATATTGAAAAATGCCGTCATTCCGCTTAGAGATGAGTTCGATTATATCATTATAGATTGTCCGCCGTCTTTGGGATTGATTACAGTTAACGCTCTTTGCCTTTGCGATACTATCCTTGTGCCGATTCAGTGCGAGTATTATGCTCTTGAGGGTTTATCGCAGCTTATGAACACCGTAAGAAGAGTAAAGCGTTCTTATAACGAACATATTGACATTGAGGGCGTACTTTTGACGATGTATGACGGCAGACTTAATTTAACTCAGCAGGTTGTAGAGGAAGTAAAAAGATTTTTCCCAAGAAAAGTATTTAATACTGTTATTCCTCGTGCAGTAAGACTGAGCGAAGCTCCCAGCTTTGGCACACCTATTATGTACTATGACAGAAGCGGTAAGGGCAGCGTTGCTTATATGGAGCTTTCTAAAGAAATAGATAAGAAACAACAATAAAGGAGTATAAAAATGGCGGCTAAAAAAAGCGGATTGGGAAGAGGCTTGAGCGAAATTTTTATGCAAAATGAAAGCGAAGACCGCAATAGTATTGTAACTCTTAAAATATTTGAAATTGAACCTAATCGAAATCAGCCACGCAAGGACTTTGAGCCGACATCTCTTAACGAATTATCAGAATCTATCGCACAGCATGGTATTCTTCAGCCGTTGGTTGTAAGACCGATTTTTGGCGGCGGTTATGAAATAGTCGCAGGGGAAAGACGTTTCAGGGCTGCCCGTATGGCAGGCTTAACGGAAGTGCCTGTTGTGATAAGAGATTTGACGGACGCTCAGACAATGGAGCTGGCTCTTATAGAAAACTTGCAGAGAGAAGATTTGTCGGATTTGGAGCTTGCTATGGGTTACGATGCTCTTATGAAAGAATACGACATGACGCAGGAGCAAATTGCGGCTACTGTAAATAAGTCGCGTTCTTCTGTGGCGAATACTCTTCGGTTGATGAAGCTCCCCGATAGTATCAAGACGCTGTTAACCAACGGCGATATTTCATCGGGTCATGCCCGCACGTTGCTTTCATTGGAAAATGAAGAGTTAATGGAGCTTATTGCCAAGGAGATTATTGAAAATAATCTTTCGGTAAGAGAAACGGAAAAAAGAGTTCAGGAAATGGCTGATATTTCAGATATCCCGGATAATCCCGATAACTCGGACAGTCCAGTCGTAACTCTTGCAAAAGAAAAGAGTGACCGCAGACCGCAGTATTATCGAGAAGTAGAACTTTCTTTAAGCGAAAGCTTCGGAAGAAAAGTTGTGGTCAATCAGAAAAATAAATCGAGCGGTACTCTTGTTCTCGAGTTCTACGGCGAAGACGATTTGAAAGAACTTCTGAAGCGTTTTAAAGACGATGATTAATTATTATTAACACAGGGAGATAAAAACAATGATAGATATTAAATTTTTGAGGGAAAATCCCGATATTGTCAAAGATAATATAAGAAAGAAATTCCAAGACAGCAAGCTGCCTTTAGTTGACGAAGTTATTGAGCTTGACAATCAAAGAAGAGCGGCTCAGCAGAAAGCAGACGCCCTCAGAGCAGACAGAAATAAATATTCCAAGCAGATTGGGGCGTTAATGGGTCAGGGCAAAAAAGACGAAGCCGAAGAAATGAAAAAGCTTGTTACCGAGAAGTCCGAAGAATTGGCACAGCTTGAAATTTTAGAAGCAGAGCTTGCCGAGAAGGTAAAAAAGAATATGATGATTATACCAAACATCATTGACGAGAGTGTGCCAATAGGAAAAGACGACAGCGAAAATGTAGAGATACAAAAGTACGGCGAGCCGTTTGTGCCTGATTTTGAAATTCCGTATCATACGGAGATAATGGAAAAGCTCAACGGTATTGACTTAGACAGCGCAAGAAGAGTTGCGGGAAACGGATTTTATTATTTAATGGGCGATATTGCAAGACTGCATTCGGCAGTTATCAGCTATGCTCGTGACTTTATGATAGACAGAGGTTTCACATACTGCGTGCCGCCGTTTATGATAAGAAGCGATGTTGTAACGGGCGTTATGAGTTTTGCAGAAATGGACGCAATGATGTACAAAATCGAGGGCGAAGACCTTTACTTGATAGGAACAAGCGAACATTCAATGATAGGCAAGTTTATTGATACTGTTATAAAAGAAGAAGAGCTGCCGAAAACATTGACGAGTTATTCTCCGTGTTTCCGCAAGGAGAAAGGGGCTCACGGCATTGAAGAAAGGGGAGTATATCGTATTCATCAGTTTGAAAAGCAAGAAATGATTGTTGTTTGCAAACCCGAAGAGAGCAAAATGTGGTTTGATAAGCTTTGGCAGAATACGGTTGACTTGTTCCGTTCGCTTGATATACCGGTACGCACTTTGGAATGCTGTTCGGGAGATTTGGCAGACCTGAAAGTTAAGAGCATAGACGTTGAAGCATGGTCACCTCGTCAGAAGAAGTATTTTGAAGTTGGTTCTTGTTCAAACCTTGGCGACGCTCAGGCTCGCCGTTTGAAAATCAGGGTAAGTGCCGGCAAGAACAAATACTTTGCACACACACTGAATAATACTGTTGTTGCTCCGCCTCGTATGCTTATTGCTTTCTTAGAGAATAATCTTAATGCAGACGGTTCTGTAAGAATACCGGAAGTTCTCAGACCTTACATGGGCGGCAAAGACGTAATAAAATAATAAAAATCTAAAGGGCATTGCTAAAAAAGCAATGCCTTATTTTTTTGGACAAAAAGTTATTATAAGATTTATTCAAATTTCTGTATGTTTTTTTTAAATCGAGCGGATTTTAAAAACTTTTTTATTTTAAGAAAGTTTTCCACATTATTATAACACGATGTGGAAAACTAAAGCGTTCAAACAAAGCTTAAACATATTATGCTAAATATTTTTTAAATATATTAATATATATAAAATATCAATATGTATTATGATTTTATACTTGAAAAAATCTAAGCGAATATGCAATTTTTGTTGATTTATAGAGGGTATTTGTGCTATAATGGAAGTGTTGGATTTGTCTTTTTAAGAGGAATTTTTAAAGTGTTTAATTCAAAAAATGAGAAAAGAGAGAACATAATGAACAGAATCGGATTTGATAATGATAAGTACTTAAAATTACAGTCGGAAAAAATCAGAGAACGAATTAACAGCTTTGGAGCAAGGTGCGAATGCTGTTAAAGCTGAAAGAGCAGACAGAAATTATATTTGCGATTAATGCGTCAGCCATTGAGCAGAACAAAATGAGAAGCGACATCGGCATAACTTACGACATGGACATTTTGCGTTTGATAGATAAGCTTACGGAAATCGGACTTTACGTAGGTTCGGTAGTTATCACGCAGTACAATTCGCAGCCGTCAGCTGACAAGTTTAAAGCACGTCTTGAAAATTTGGGAATAAAAGTATATCTTCATTATCCGATTGCAGGCTATCCGTCAAACCCTCAGTTTATTGTAAGCGAAGAGGGTTTTGGAAAAAATGATTATATTGAAACGTCACGTTCGTTAATTGTAGTTACAGCTCCGGGACCCGGAAGCGGAAAAATGGCAACTTGTCTTTCCCAACTTTATCATGACAATAAGAGAGGCATAAAGGCAGGCTATGCTAAATACGAAACATTTCCGGTATGGAGCATTGCACTAATGCACCCCGTAAATCTTGCCTACGAAGCGGCAACGGCTGACTTAAACGACGTGAATATGATAGACCCTTGGCACTTGCAGGCGTATAATGAAACAACGGTAAATTATAATCGTGATGTGGAAGTGTTTCCGGTACTCAACGCAATTTTTGAGCAAATTTCGGGCGAATCGCCTTACAAGTCGCCTACTGACATGGGCGTAAATATGGTGGGCTTTGCCGTAACAGATGACGAAGTAGTCTGCGAGGCGTCAAGACAGGAAATAATCAGAAGATATTACGCAGCTTTACAAAAGCAGAAGCAAACGGGTACGGCTGCGGAAGAAGTTAAAAAGATAGAAATGCTTTTGAACAGATTGGGCTTGACTAAGCTTGACAGAAAGGTTGCAAAAGTAGTAAATGAGTTTGCGAAGAATTATGAATACCCCGTTGCGGGCATAGAGCTTAACAACGGACGAATAGTCACAGGCAAAACAACGGACTTGTTGGGAGCGGTATGCTCGATGATGCTCAACGCTTTAAAAGTTTTGGCAGGGATAGACGACAGTGTGCTGCTGCTTTCAAAAGAGGTAATTGAAGCTATTCAGAATTTAAAGATTAAAGTAATGAAAAATCAAAATCCGCGAATGCACGTTCATGAAGTTCTGATTGCGTTAGCGGTAAGTGCCGAAACTGACGAAAATGCAAAGCTTGCGTTGGAACAAGTTTCAAAGCTGAAAGGCACGCAGGTACATTCGGGAGTTATCTTGTCGCAAGAAGACATGGATATTTTCAGAAGACTCGGCGTTGATTTGACTTGCGAGCCTGAGTATGAATCGGATAAGCTTTATCACAGATAAATAAAAAAACGGTATTTCTTATAACTGAAAAGAAGTACCGTTTTTTTAATACGTGAATCGAGCTTGTTATTTACAATAATTTTTGACCCGACCATTAGTTCATTATTTACGGGTAGTTTTTGAATAAGTTTATTGCTGACATGACAGCGGCAACAATAAATCTGTTGAAACCAATCCAAAGGCTTCGCCAACTTAAAAAAAAGCGGGGCAAAAACTTTAATGTGTCAAAACCGAAAAGTTTTCAACATCATATTAACTGAATGTTGAAAACTTTTTTAAAATAAAAATTAAAATGAGTTTTATGTAAAAAAATAGGGTGTGTTTTTGTGAATTTTGATAAATTTGAAATAATAACAATAATAGTATTGTAATTTTTGCTAAAATAATCTAAAATATATACAGAAGTTATATCGGAGGGATCAGAATGGGCAGAGAACAATATCAGCCGGCTAATAACTATGAAAGAAATTTTATGATGGTCAAACGATTCGGAGGGAAATTTTCGGTTCTAATGCTGCCGATATTATTTTTTATTTCAATCGTTTGTTCTTGTTATTTAAACGTGGTAAACGAACCGCACATTGAAGTAATTATTGTACGAGTAATTACTTCAAAGTTAAATTTTAACATGAATTTAGGGGGATTTGAAACGGTATTTTTATTAGGAAAAATATTGTTGTTTGGATTATGCACGTACGCAATTCTTTACATATTTTTCAAAAGTAAAAACACATCGTTTCAAGCCACGCCCGACTTAGGTTACTTGATGTTGTATAATTTATCAATAGCAGAGCTGTTGACTTCGGCGTTGGGATTTGTAACAATGTTCATTATGACAATTTCATTTATTTTTGGGAAGCCCGAGAAATTCGAGAGTATAGGAGCAGTTTTCTTTATGACTGTCGCCGACTTGAAAGCGTATAAAATAAGTATAATAATTATAATGATATTGCTTGATATTTTGCTTTTTTTAATGATATGGCTTTCTCAATCTCAGGCAGATTTTATGAAATCGGTGAGATTAAGTTTAGTTGAGAGCGTACCCAAAAACAAAGGGGCTTATACATACGGAGTATTTTCGATGTCTGTTTCAGTAGTTTTAATTGGAATAGCAGCATTTATTACTTTTATGTATTACTGTTATCAAGACGCTTTCAGCGGATTAGGGATAACCATGGACAAGACTTATGTTTATGTTAGTTTAGTTTTAGCGTATGTCAAAGGGCTGATACCGTTTTTCTTAGCGATTTGTTCGTTCAGTTATTCGGCAATGGTTGACCAGCTTAATACAATGGGAGCGTACATGTACAATCAATATGACGTAATGGGAGAAGCTCAAGACCCCAATATGTATAGAAATAAAGGTTATTAAAAAACAAAAAAAGTCCCCGCACTTAATGTGCGAGGATTTTTTTGTAATTACATCATGCCATTGTTATAAGGATTCTGAACATTGGGACCGCCCATAGGATTCTGACCGTAAGGATTACCCATAGGAGATTGACCGAAAGGATCGCCGCCGTAGGGGTCGCCGTAAGGGTCATTGCCGTAAGGCTGCATAGGCTGAGCGAACGGGTCGCCGCCCATGAAAGGATCTCCGCCCATCATACCGCCGGGCTGAACATCGTATGGCTGCTGAGGATAATCGTTTTGAAGTTCTTCTGGAATATAAGAAGATTTTTTGTTTGGGTCGTTTTTATCTTCTTCGCCGTAGAGGTAAGGCTGACTTTGTTTGATAGCGTCGTTAGCTCTTCTTGTGGTAGCCTTATAAGTTGGCATTGGGTTAGCCTCGGGCGAACGGGAAGCGGCAGCAGAAGCGTTGTAAGCGTAATCTGCATTTTCGTCAGCGAAAGCTTTCCAGCCTTTAGCGAAACGGCCTTTCAAGAAAGTAGTTGCGGCAGTACAGATGTAGAAAATTAGCATCGGTTTGAGCAAATCGCTCATATCAACATTTAAAGTGCTTTGCATTCCGGAAATAGTTTCGGCATTTGAAACAGAGAGGTAAAAGATTACTACGCCAACCAATTCCAATAAAGCGAAAGCCATTGACAAGTTACCGAAAGTAACTGCTCCGTCAGAATGCAGGCTGGGTTCTTTGCAGGAGCGTGTGCAGGACTTCAAGAATTTTGTCTGAGCGTTTATATAAACCAAACTAATACTGATAATAACAATCATTATAAAGAGCATTATAAATAATGTTGGTTTATAAGAAGCGACTTGTCGGCTTAGGACTTCCGGGTCAAGGTTTTCGAAGCCTTCCATATTTTTTACAGCAAATTCGACAACGGTGTTAATTGAAAGAATCGAAACCAAGCCGAATATTACAATTAGCAGAGAAGCGAGAGCCGAAAGGATAAGCTGAATTACAGATAAAATATGAAGAGTTGCAAAGAAAATTGTAGGATTTCCGTTTGGTGTAGACGAGAAGAAGTAAATCATAAAGAAGCACGCAATACAAACGCCGCTGATTAAGAAACCGAGAACGTTGTCCGAAGAACCGGCAGAGATTTCAACATTTGCATTTTGTTCCGAGCCGTATTTTTGCAAAAATTCTACGATTGAATCACTGAATTCTTTTGCTTTAGAATTAACAAGAAAGTTAGCTAATAAAGTAGCAAGCGAAAGAATAGAGATAATCAAAGCCATAGGCTTTCGGAAGTACATCTTAACAACGTTAAGATTTCGAGTGAAAGAACTGTTTGGAACACCCATTTTTAAGATCCCCCTTGTAAAATTTAATAAAAAAGTATAGATAAAGTATCCATACTAATATTACTAAATTACGGGAATAAAAACAATACTTTTTGAAAAATTTCTTACAATTTTTTTTAAAATCCAACAGTTCATTATAATAAGTCAAGAACAGAACACATGAGCGCCTATTGTAACAATAATCGGACGTGAGCGAATCCATTTGCTGGTAGCGGTGACAGGATTATAGTAATAGATAGCGCCGCCTGAGGGGTCCCAACCGTTCATGGCGTCTATTGCTGCGCGTTTGCTGGACTGATAAACGGGTTCGTTAATTTGACCGTCGTCAATGCAGGAAAAAGCTCCGTTCTGATAAATTACGCCTGCCATAGTGTTTGGAAAAGAGGGGTGTTCAATGCGGTTAAGAATTACAGCTCCGACAGCTACTTGACCCTCGTAAGGTTCGCCTCGAGCCTCGGCGGAAATAGTTCTTGCCAAAAGGTCTATTTCGCTTTGAGTAAAGCCGTAATTGTTGGAAGAATTGGACAGCCCGAGATAAGAAAGTGTTTTTGAACCGGCGATACCGTCGGCAGTCAGTCCGCAGCTTTTCTGAAATGCGATGACGGCATTTTTAGTTTGAGAACCGTAGACGCCGTCGATTTTGCCGTCATAAAACCCGAGAGATTGCAGCTTTTGTTGAATTTGAGTAACTTCGCTGCCGGTCGAGCCGTATTTTGACAATGCGGTTACTTGACTGTCGTTAAAAATGAAAACGGCAATCAGACATAGAGAAAGAAAAAGAGAGATAAAAACTCTTTTTTTGTTCATTAGATACATCACTCCAATATTTTTTATTGTAAGAATTATTTCCAATATAATGAAGATTTATACGTTTTAAAATTCGCAAAAAATTTCAAGAAAACTATTGACAAACGTGTATTAATATGATATTATAGATAAGCACTATTTGAGAGAGCAACGTTAAAAGTCCTAAAAACTTAGATTTTATGCGGCTTTTAATGTTTCATATCACTAATTTTCCGGCAAGAGCGGCGAAGCCTGTAAAAGTTTTTGCCCCGCTTTTTTCAAAAAGCGGGCGGATTCCAAAGGCGGAGCCTTTGGTAGGATATTAAGGGCGAAGCCCTTAACGATATATTGCTTAAAAAAATTTGCTTTGCAAATTTTAAAAAAGCTCTTGACAAAAAGAAAACAAAGTGATATAATGAATAAGCTGTCGATTGACGGCGCAGGACCTTGAAAATTAAACAACACAATCAATAAATATGACCCGTAATTACTTTGAGAAAATGCTCAAAGAATTCAGTGAAGACA
>CACWIU010000089.1 GCA_902761025.1 uncultured Ruminococcus sp.
GACACACGGGGATAGCTCGTTGATACTGTACGGGTTGCCGTACTTGAGCGAGAAGCCCCCACCTCTATAGGTGGGGGAGTATGTCACTAATAAAACACAGCGGAAAGAATTTAACTATATGCGGAACTGCCATTTCATTCCGCTGTTTATAAATTTATTGTTTGTAAAAATGTTATACTCAAAAATAAAAAACTCGCTGTTTAAATCAGCGAGTTTTCTTTTTGGCTGGGGAATAGGGATTCGAACCCCAACAAACAGAGTCAGAGTCTGTCGTGCTACCGTTACACAATTCCCCAACGACATGTGCTATTATAGCAAATTTTATTTAAAATGTCAATATATCTTTTTAAAATTTTTAGTTTTTTTATTCACAGAAAATTAAAAACAAAAGATGTTGAAAAATTCCTGTAAATAGAGTAATATATATAGTGTACGGAATGAAACGGTCAAATTTTAAATATATATAGCTTTTGTCGGGGGTAATAACAAATGAATAAATTTAAAAAATTTCTGAATGTTTTGATAATTTTAACGGCGGTGATATTTATTGCGGTTTGTGTGGACTTGCTTACAAATAAAACTCTTAATACTTCGTATGACAGTTTAAGCACCGTTGACCAAGGTGCTATAAGCGAAATCTGCGATATTGACGGCTTATTTGACAAGCGAAAGGGCAATGACGAAGTATGGGACGTAAAATACAATCTTAACGGCACGCCTTGCATTATAATGAAAAAGAACGGTTTTATTGCCGGACGCGCGTATGCAATAAATTTAGATTTTTCAAAAAGCTTAAATGCTCAGAGAATTGAAATGCCCGGAAAGCACAGCGACATTCCGGTATATCGTCTTGCATTCTGTTCGCCCGAGGGGCTTTTGTTTCGTTTTTCTTCCGATGATATAGGAAATGCCGAAGTGAAAAAAAACAGCGTGCTTGCAATGAAATACACTTCAAATACTGTTAAATATAAGGGCGCAGGCTCTTTGGAAGAAACATATGTAAAAAATACTTTTGTCACTGCGACGGAATCGCCCGACCAACCCGAAGCTAAAGTTGAAGCGCATTTCCAAATGGAAGAGGAAAACATTGCGTTAATGGGTTTGCAGTATAGAATTATTGACGACATGAGAACCGCCCGTTCTTTGAAAGAGCTTAACGAGCTTATAGCGGAATATGTTAAAGTTAGAGATTATCAGGCGGATATGTATCCCGAGTTTGAACGTCAGGCGGAAGAAATTGAACTTGTTGACGGCAGAAAACAATATGTTTTTTATAAAGTAAGCGAACTTACAAAACATGACATTACATATTTTAATAAAGAAAAAAATGATTCGATTACATTTTTCAGCGCGTATCATTATTTATGCACAGGCAGATATAACAGCGAAGTTTCGGATTTTGTTGATTACCTGGGTTATGTTTATTCGGGGGCGGCTTTGTGCGAAATTATGAAAGAACAAGGTTTCTGTCATGATTGGGAAAAAAGGCTTGATAACTCTACGAATACAGACTTTGTTTCTCCTTATACATTATATAAGGAATACTGTGAAAAAGCGTGCGGCGAATACGACAAGAAAACAATAGACGATATCAAGCGTGAATATAATTATGAGCAAATGATAAGTATGGCTCGTGCTTTGATTAAGGGAAATGAGTAAAAATATAAATATAAAAGAAAGAAAGCGTGTTACAGCGTGGGATTTTCTGCTGATTGGATTTTTTATTTTCGCAGCGGTTATAATTGGAGTTGTTCAAATGTCGGGCGGCGAAGAAAATTTAAGAGTTGTAGTCCGAAAAGATTCGGATATAATTTATTCTAAAAGTCTTTCGGATATAAAATCGCCTATTGAAATTTGTGCCGATGAAGAGTATAATGTTAAAGTTCTTCTTATGTCGGACGGAGCGGAGATTGTACATTCGGAATGTGTTGACCGGATATGTGTTAATACAGGTAAAATTACACATTCGGGACAAGCGGCTGTGTGCTTGCCGGCTCATGTTTCGGTAGAGCTTAGAGGAGATAATTCTGAAATTGACGTCATGGTAGGATAATATGATTTCAAAAAAAAAATTTAACGCAAAGAAATTTGCTCAGATATCAATGCTTTCGGCGTTGACTGTCGTGCTTTCTTTTTTAGAGGGAATGCTGCCCGAACTGCCTGTGCCGGGGGCGAAGCTTGGACTTGCGAATTTAGCCGTTATGACTGCGACTGATTTGTACGGCATAAGCGGGGGGATTAGCACAACTTTTGTAAAGGCATTTTTTGCGGTTATTACAAGAGGACCCGTTGCGGGACTTATGAGTTTCAGCGGCAGTATGCTCAGTATGCTTATGATGTGGTTTTTCATGAATTATGATAAAAACAAGCTGGGATATGTTGGAATTGGCGTAATTGGAGCTGTCAGCCATAATATGGGACAACTGGGGGCAGCTTTTTTGATGATGAACAGTGCTGTTTTGTTTTATGTGCCTTTTCTTATTATAGCGGCAGTTTTTACGGGTGCTTTTACAGGCATAGTAAATAGTTTATTATTACCGATTATAAAAAAATCGGAATATAGATAAATATATGAACTAAAACGGAGGTACTTATGAAAGTATTATTAACAGGCGGAGCAGGTTATATTGGTTCGCATACTTGCGTGGAATTGCTCAATCAGGGTTATGAAGTTGTAATTGCAGACGATTTTTCCAACAGCAAGCCGGAAGTTATTAACAGAATAAAAGAAATTACCGGCAAAGACGTTGACGTTTATCCTATTGATGTTGCGGACAAGAATGCAATGAAGAAACTTTTCAGCGAACAGTCCATAGGCTCAGTGATTCATTTTGCCGGATATAAAGCCGTTGGAGAGTCTTGTCAAAAGCCGCTTATGTATTATAGGAATAACATTGACGCTACTTTGACATTACTCGAAGTTATGGAAGAATTTGGCGTAAATAAATTTGTGTTCAGTTCGTCGGCAACGGTTTACGGAGAAAACAATCCTATTCCATATGTGGAAACCATGCCTATAACAGGCTGCACAAATCCATACGGCTGGACTAAGTTAATGATTGAGCAGATTTTAAAAGACGCATGTGCGGCTAATAAGGAGTTGTCCGTTGTGCTGCTGCGTTATTTCAATCCTATCGGTGCTCATCCAAGCGGCAGAATAGGCGAAGACCCAAGCGGCATACCAAATAATCTGCTGCCATACGTTGCAAAAGTAGCAGTCGGAAAGCTGCCGAAGCTGGGAGTATTCGGCAATGATTATCCAACGGTTGACGGTACGGGAGTACGTGACTATATTCACGTAGTTGACCTTGCAAAGGGTCATGCGGCGGCTTTGGCATATGCGGAAAATCATACGGGTGCAGAGGCGATTAATTTAGGTTCGGGAAAGGGCCACAGCGTACTTGAAATTGTCAATACATTTTCAAGAGTTAACAATGTGCCTGTTCCTTACGAAATCAAGCCAAGACGAGAGGGAGATTTGCCGGAATTTTATGCTAATGCGGAAAAAGCGAAAGAACTGCTTGATTGGACGGCAGAATTAACTCTTGAAGATATGTGCCGAGATTTGTGGAATTGGCAGTCGAACAATCCCGACGGTTATTGAGGTGCATTCAAAATGAAAAAAATGATAAAGAATTTATTGGTTATGTGTGTTGCCGTTGTGATGATGACAGTATCAATTATAAATGTATGTGCTGCTTCGGCACAGGTTGGCGATACTGTTACGGTTACGGTTGAAGTTAGCGGCATTAATAATATAGCAACTCTTACCGCTCAAATGGAATATGACAAAGAAAAGCTTGACTTGCTTGAGGCAAACACATTGCAGGGAATGGGAGCGGAAAATACAACCCAAGCCGGCATTGTAATATGGGGAGCATTGTTTGACCCTGCAAACGGCTCAGACTTCACACAGAAAACAGATGTGTTCAATGTAATTTTTATTGCAAAGCAGGAAATTTCAGACATAGATTCGCTGCTGCAATTTAAAGTAAGGGATTCGTTTGACATTAACCGTAATAACGTAGATGTTTCGCATATGTCTTATTCAGTATCAAGCGGCGGAGATTTGCCGGCAGTTCAAACGGAAAGTTCGGTTGCGTCGGAAGATACGAACGCAAGCCAACAGCAGGAAGAAGACCCTAAAAATGTTTCTTCTGCCGCAAGCGAGGCAACTTCTTCGGCGGTATCTGCCGCACAGCCAAGCGGAGATACTAAAACACAGTCGGAAACAACATCTTCAAAAACTGAAAAAAATTCCGATGTAAAAAATACGACTTCCGAAAAAGAAAGCGATACGACCGTATCGGAAAAGGAAAAGGAAAATGAAAAGCAAACGGATACGGCAGTTTCTTCCGAAAAATTAACGGTGAGTTATGACGAATCGGAGTTTGCAAGCGTTCCGCCGATTAAGCTTGACACACAGGACACAGCGTCCCAAGGAAACAGCAAAGGACGTTTTCCCGTTGGCGCAGCGGTTGGTATAGCAGTATGTTTCTTGTGCGCAGCCATTGGATTTGTGGTGCTTTTAATAAGAAAAAAATCTTAAAATATTTTTAAGAAGTTATCAACGTGAAACAAATCGTAATTTTTTTGAAATTATGAACAAAGGGAAAATAAATCTAAAGTTTTTTTACAATTTGGTAATTTTTTTTTTAAAAAGGTATTGAAATTTATTTTAAGATGTAGTATAATAAACACGCTGAGGAACTATTCTTCGGGATATTGACATTATTTTATTTATTTCTAAGGAGGAAAACACAAATGTCCAAGAAAGTCGTTAGTATTTTACTTTCCGTAGCTATGTTGGCAGCTGTATGCTGCGTTGGCGTATCCGCTGCTGCTGACGAAGCTTCAAAAGATTCTGAGAAGGTTACTTATTACTTCTTAGCTCCGGACAACTATTTCAAGACCGAAGCAGGCGCTCTTAACAGTGACGTAGGTTTCTATTACTGGCAGCCCAGCGAGAATGCTGCATGGCCGGGCGAGAAAGCAACTCCTGCTCCTGAAGTTGACGAGAACGCTTTCAAAATCGAAGTTGGCAACAGTGATGAGACAGCCACAGTTATCTTCAACGCTTTCGTAGACGCAGGTAACCCGGCTGACCCTGAGAAAGCAAAGGTTGCTCATCAGACAGTAAACATCGACCTTGAGGAAGAAGACTACTATGGCATGATTTATGTTCTTGCTAATGATGACGAGCATCGTACGGTTGGCGAGTTCAGCGGTGCTATCACAACAGCCGGC
>CACWIU010000090.1 GCA_902761025.1 uncultured Ruminococcus sp.
TAATTTATTTAAGCTAACGGTTAATTAACCGTTTCGCTAAAATACAATAATTATTAATTATTTTTAATCTTCTTTTCTTTTTCTAAGCACAAAAGCCGCTATACCTCCGGCAAGAACTGCCACTCCGCCTGCGGCAAGCCATACAATTAAACTTTTTCCGTAATTGGGCTTATAGTTAAAAATAACGTTTATTTCTTCGGCAGTATAAGAACCAACCGCATTATATGACTGTTCGGCAAGCTCGTAACCAAAAAACTCTTTCGGTTCGATAGAGTAGGAATCTTCCAACTCTCCCGTAATAACGTCTTTATCAATTACCGCTCCCGAATAATCGACATAGATAACATTAATCTTGCCCGAACTCAATACTTGCTTATCATTTTTGTCCGTAACAACGCCGTCTTTAATCCAGACCTCTCCCGATACGCCGTAACCCTCTTTATCTGCAAGCGGGTCTTGAGCGTTGCCGTGAGCAAGAATAACTTTTACACCGCCCACGCCGGTCAGTTCGGAGGACGGAATTGTATACGACCACCAGCCTTCGCCGTCATTTTTCATTTGAGTTCCCGGCCATGCCCCTGTAAGTTCTCTTGTTTCGCTGCCGTTGTGCATACCGTTTCCGTAAGCGTAAAGAGTAAGGTTATCCCACTCATTCACGTTATAATAATGAACTGTAACGGATTCATTCTTTATCGGAGTATATTTATAAACAATTTCTGTATTTCCATCGGTAAATTTACCTGCTCCGTTATTTGGCAAATTCGTCAAATCAAGAGCATAGCCTTTTACTGTCGGCAGCTCCGCCGTATAATATCTGTCGCCTGTTCTGCCTGTCTGCACAATCTTTTCGGCTAAATCTCTCCCGGTTTCACTGTCAACAAATCGAATAGAAGCCGTGCCGAAAGTACCCGTATATTTTGTATAACTCAATGTTACTTCGGTGCCCTCTGCGGAATATTTGCCCGTAACGCTGCTGTCAGCGTTTTGATAAGTGTACTTTTCGGATAAAGCGGTATCGGGCTTTATAAAATACGAATTTCCTATTGTTCCCGAAAAAACTTGTTTTTTGATTAACTCGCCCGTATCGGAATCAACGTGCTTTACGATAACCGTTCCTTTGTCGGAAACAAGCTTTGCTTTGTCAAAACTCTCTTTGTCTACTGCCATTAAAGCAGTGCCGGCTTTAACTAAAGCCTTGCCGTCTTTTATAATGGACAGTCCGCTAAGTCCTGCGTTATCACCGTTTACAACAACAACCCACTCCGTTTCCTCGCCAAGAGAAATTTCTACGTCTTCTTTTGAAGCGTTAAACATAACCGCTGCGGTTTTCCACTGCCCCTCGGATTTTATTTTATTCGGCAAAGTATAAGCAATTACGCCTTTCGGAAGATTTTCTATAAATTTAATTGCTTTAACAGAAGTATCCGTTGAATCTGTAAAAGGAGCGAAATTCTTACGGATTTCAATTAAACCCGAATAATATTGAACCAAATCGCCGTATTCAACTCTTCTTGTCCAGTCAAGCTGATTAATTCTTGGCGAAGACCTGTACGAATTTTCATCGCCACGCTTTGTTCTTGCAAACTCCTCGCCGGCTTGGAAGAAATTTATGCCCTGAGAAGTAAAAGAAATAGCCGCCGCAAGTTTATTCATTGCGACCAAATCTTCATTTCTCATACTGTAGTCGCTGAAAGAACCGCTTGTCGCAACAAATTTATCCCACAAAGTATAATTATCATGGCACGAGTTATAAGTAACAGTCTGAGTCGGAGCTTTTGCCCAGCTGCCAACTTCGGCAGTAATACCGCTTCTTACTTTTGCCTGTCCTTGACCGCCCTGAATATATCCGCCCTCTGAGGCAGTAAAATTGCTGCCCTTGATGCCGTCGCGTATTCCATCGTTAAAAGCACCTATTCTGTCAGACATCTTTGACATATTATACTGAGTAGCCATTACCGTACCCGGTTCGGCATTTGTACCTAACGACCAGCCTTCGCCATACATAAGAATTTTCTCTCCGCCCTCAAGTTCGTCAAGAGCGGCACGGATAGCATTCATCGTTTCAACGTCATGCAGTCCCATTAAATCAAAGCGGAAACCGTCTATATGATACTCCTTTGCCCAATAAACAACGGAATCAACCATATATTTACGGAACATCAAATGCTCCGACGCGGTATCGTTGCCGCAGCCCGAACCGTTTGACCATGTGCCGCTGCCCGTAAAACGGTAATAATAATTCGGCACAGTCAAGTTAAACCACGATTTCGCACTGTCGTAAGTATGATTAAACACTACGTCCATAACAACTCCCATGCCGTTATTATGGATTGACTGAATCATCTGCTTTACTTCGTTAATTCTGACATTGCCGTCATATGGATTACTTGAATAAGAACCCTCGGGAACATTGTAATTTTTCGGGTCATAACCCCAGTTAAACTGCTCCTTTGAAGACGATTCGTCCACGGACCCAAAGTCAAAAATCGGCAAAAGCTGCACGTAATTAACGCCCAATTCTTTCAAATAGTCAAGTCCTGTTGTGGCTGTTCCGCTTCCGTCAACAGTCGTTCCGCTTTCCGTAAACGCAAGATATTTTCCTCTGTTTTGCTGACTTACGCCTGAAGCGGGGTCATTTGAAAAATCTTTTACGTTAACTTCCCATACGATTGCCTCGGACTGCTTATCAACGGAAACATGTTTATCTTTTTCCCAATCCGTAGGATTTGTTGACGGCAAGTCCACAATCATTCCACGCTCGCCGTTAACTCCTGCCGCTTTTGCATAAATATCAACAGTTTCTTTGCCCTTTTTGCCGTTATATACATAATAAGTATAATACTTATTCAGAAGATCTCCTTTTACCGTAGCCGTCCAAACACCGTTGGACTTGTCGTAATCCATTTCATTCATTGAAAGATATTTGCTGTTTTCTTCATCATCGCTGCCCGTAGAATAGATTAAAACCTGTACTCTCGAAGCAGTAGGCGACCATACTTTAAACACAGTAGATTCTTTTGAATAAGTCGCTCCCAAATCATCGCCGTCATATGCGAATTTATCCAATTCCGACACTGAACTTTCCTCCACACTTTGCTCCGCTCCGACATTTTCTTCAACATCGTCTGCCGCATTTTCGGAAATACTCTCTTCCGGTGTTTCCTCTGCGTAAACGGCAAGACTGCCGTTCAGCGGAATTATCATCATAAAGACAGCAGCCGCAACACACAAAAATCTCTTCATTTTTTCTTTATCCACTTTATTTCCTCCCGAAACACAACCCAAAAGTTTCTTAGAACAGCAACATAAAAAGCAGATAAAGCAGACCTCATGTTTATACAAGCTGCCGATATCTCGCTTTTTATTTTAACATTTTTTTGACACATTTTCAATTCTTAACTTCAATTTAATCGTTATGAATTTTACACAAATTTTTTTAAGTTATTTTAAACAATATGCTGTTTTCGCTATAATTATCATTATTAATTTTGCAAATAACGCATAATACAAAAACAACACCCATATAATTCATTAATTAACAGGGCTTAATGATTCATAATGCCGAAATTTTTTGAATACATTGACTGCAAATATACTTTTCGTCAAACGGCGATAGATTATCCTCATTTCCGCAGAACACGCACGACGGAATATATCTCTGCAATATAATATTATTTTCTTCCGTAAACACTTCCAAAGTATCGCCTGATTTCAAATCAAATTTTCTTCTCAATCTTACGGGAATAACAATTCTGCCAAGATTATCAATTTTACATAAATCTCCGGACCGTTTCATTTTAAATCACTCTCCTTAATATCGACAAAAAAACACACGATTACAGAACAAAGTCCTTAATAATATATTACAACAAAAAATGGCAAGTGTCAATCTTTTTTACAATAACTGGTAAATATGGGAGCTTATTATGTTAAATTATGTATGGTGCTTTATAATAATTTTCAGTATTATATGTGCGGCTGCTACGGGAAACATGGAATCATTGACAAATTCCGTCTTAAATTCAGCTGAAGACGCAGTTAGTCTGATAATAGCCATGACAGGGGCAATTTGTTTTTGGAACGGCATAATGGAAATAGCTGAAAAAAGCGGCATAGTTAAAAAAATAGCCAAAGTGCTTTCGCCCATTCTTTCAAAGCTTTTTCCAAATGTTGACAAAAACGGAAAAGCATTTGCAGCCATTTCAGCCAATGTTACCGCAAATCTTCTTGGAATCGGAAACGCAGCAACTCCGCTGGGCATAAAAGCCATGCGGGAATTAGAAAACGAAAACAAATTGTTGAAAACTACTTTTACTGCCGACCGCAATATGATAATGTTTGTAATTTTAAACACAACATCTTTTCAGCTTATGCCGACAATGATTTTAACGATTATGCAGTCATGCGGAGCGTCAAAACCCACGTCAATAATTCCGTACGTATGGGCTGCGTCTGTTGCCGGACTTGCGGCAGGCATTTTGTCGGTTAATATTTTATGCAGAGATAAGAAGAGAGAGTGATTAAATGATTTCGGCATTTATTCCGATAATAATATTTTTAATAATTATTGCAGGGTTATATCAAAAAACACCTGTTTTTAACTGCTTTATGAACGGAGCAAAAGACGGATTAAAGACAATTTATGAAATTTCCCCCTCTCTAATCGGGCTTATTACAGCAATAGGAATGCTGAAAGCCAGCGGCGGACTTGAAATATTGACGCATATTCTCTCACCTGCCGCAAATTTTATCGGCATTCCCCCCGAAGTATCGCCTCTTTTTATTTTAAAGCCAATCAGTGGCAGTGGTTCTTTGGCGATGCTTGAACAAATCATAAAAGAAAACGGAGCAGATTCTATAATCTCTAAAATTGCCGCAGTCATGACAGGTTCAACAGAAACAACATTCTATTGTATTGCCGTATATTACGGTGCAACTAATATAAAAAACACAGGAAAAACAATTCCCTGCGCCTTAATCGGAGATATGGTAAGCATGCTGACAGCATGTTTTCTTTTCAGCAGCTTTAACAATTAGTTTTTTGTCCAACTTTTTTTCAAAAAAATTGGCAGGTCAAGGGCAGCACCCTTGTGGGTTATTAAGGGCAAAGCCCCATTTGCACTAACATAATAAAAATCTGCTATTTAAGCCATTTTTTCAGTGTTAGTCGGGAAAACAAGTCACATATTTAGTTCAATTTTATAACCTATTATACAAGGTATAAAAAACATAGGTATAATGCGGCTTGTCACCTAACTTAGTGCATATGGGGCAAAGCCCTTAACAATATATTACTCTCAAAAATAATCTCCCTTTCAAAAATCAATATTTTGAAAGGGAGATTTATTTATAAATTATTTCTTTTTATTCTGCTGTTGAATACGCTTTGCTCTTCTCTGAGTACAGCCACAGCTGCAAGCGGTAACATAATCATTATTGATAGTACCGCATTCCGGGCATTTCCACTCGTCAAAATAAGGTTCGCGGTTATTATTCTTAGTCGGTCGTCCCGCGGGCGAAGAGGTAGTCGCCCTTGAGGGAGTTGAAGGAGTGGGAGCAGCCGATGGCTGCGACGGTTTCGCCGGCGAAGTCGATACTTCACGCAGTGGGAACTTTGAAACAACATTCTGACCGGGAACCGGCGGAGGAATTACAGGAGCAGCCGCATGCGTAGGTCTTGTCGGGGGATTTACCGAAGCTACATTGGCTTGAGCCTTTCTGTTCGGGTCAAGCTGTGTTCTCGGAGCATCGGGACTGCCGCCCTCGGCAATTCTTTTGGCTCTTCTTTGAGAACAACCGCAGGAACAATTTGTAACATAATCGTTATTGATAGTTCCGCAGTCAGGACATCTCCACTCATCAAAGTAGGGTTCCCTGCTATACATAGGTTTATTAGGCTGCTGCAAAGGCGTTGCTGCCGCCGCAGGCTGTTTCTCGGGTACGGCAGGCTTTTCTGATACAGGCGGCACATTTGCCGTTTCCTGTGCCGGAGAATCCTGTCTGTATTTACCTAATCTGTCCTCTTTTTCCGGAGCTTGGGAAGCTTTGCTGCCGGCTTTATCAACCATATTGTAAAGCATATTAGTCATCTTGCGTTCAAGCGGTCCCTGGCGAGAAACTGTTTCCACCTCAACAATAACATTGTTGTCAAAGACCTTTGGTCCATAGCTGCTCTTCTGTTCAAGAATAGCTTCCATAGCTTTATCACGCTCGGCCTGCTTCTTTCTCTCTTCCTCTTCCTGAGCTGCATACGGGTCTTCACCTGTTTCATAGAAACGAGCAGCTCTTCTCTTAGAGACGCCGCATCCGCATGTTGTAACATAAGCGGCATTTAATGTATTGCAGCGGAAACAAGTCCAGTCTGCATTCATATCCATTTTTACACCGCCGGAAGCTTTAGGAGTTTCGGGCTGCTGAGCAGCAGGCGCTGTCGGATGCTGTGCATATGGCTGTGCGGCAGGTGCTGTCGGCTGCTGTGCATACGGTTGAGCGGCAGACTGCTGTCCGTATGGCTGAGCATACGGCTGAGCGGCAGGCTGCTGTGCGTATGGCGGCTGAGCATACGGCTGAGCGACAGGCTGTTGCGCATATGGATGAGTTCCGGGAATAGCAGGCTGTTGTGCAGGGCGATTTCTCAAAGTAATCGGCGGGGTTGTAGGCTGCTGTGCCGGTCGATTTCTCAAAGTAATTGGCGGCGTAGTGGGCTGCTGTACAGGGTGGTTTCTAAGAGTAATTGGCGGTGTTGATTGCTGTACCGGCGGTCTTTCTGCCTGATTATTGTATCCGGCTTCTTGTCCGTCCGGTCGCTTTCTTCTATTGGAACGGCGATATCCGCAAGCGCATGTTGTAACATAGTTTGCGTTAACCAATCCGCACTTCTCGCACTTCCACTCATTAGCTCCGGCTTCTCTTTCCTGCTTGTAGACAACTTTTTTCTTAAACGGATTAAATCCTGATTTAGTCATAGGAGCAGACCTTGTGGCAGGCGGCGTAGTAACAACAGGCTGCGGTCTGTCAACCTGTCTGGCCGGACGCTGTGTTCTCGGCGGAGCATTATTATTCACCGGAGGCGGAGTTGGCTGCGCTGGTGCAGGACGCACGGCAACTGTACGCGGAAGCTGCTGCGGACGCTGCGGCACATAGGCTTGCTGCGGATTTTGCTGCGGATTTTGCTGCGCATAAGGTGCGGCAGGCTGTTGTACATACGCTTGCTGTGCATAAGGTGAAGCCGGCTGCTGTTGCGGCTGCGGATAAGAAGGCTCTGCTTTGGGTTCTGCGGCAGGCTGCTGTACTTCCGGCTGCTGACCGCCGTTTCTTGCATAAGCGCCAATCTGCATTTTTTCTTCAAGACGCATTTGTCTTTGCTGTTCCCTGATTTTTCTTTGAAGTGGTGACAACTTGCTCAAATCGGTGCCGTCGTCATCAATCATTGAATCACTTTCAGCAATGGCAGCAAATGCAGCTCCTTCTTTTGCCTTTTCGGCAGACTTCTTCTCTTCCTCAGCCTTCATCTTGGCTTGAAGTTCTTGAATAGATCTTAACTCGTCAGCTTTACGCTTTGCTTCTGCCTCGGCTTTTCTTTTAGCTTCCTGTTCGGCTTTACGCTTAGCTTCTTCCTCTGCTTTTTTACGAGCCTCTTCTTCGGCTTTTTTACG
>CACWIU010000091.1 GCA_902761025.1 uncultured Ruminococcus sp.
GACACGCCTGTAAGAATAAGGGTTGCCTGATTTCAGGTGGAAACTTAAATACCAATCTTCTTACGAAGCCCCCTCCTCTACAGGTGGGGGAGAGTTCACTTTAATTAATATTATTATTTAAATATAACTGATATGGGATACCGTAATTGCGGTTTGTTAGATTGTTATGTTCTTCCTGCAGAATGCGTGAAACAAAGTCGGCGGCTTGCTTTACCGAGTTAATCACCGTTAAGCCGTTGAGTATGTTTCCGCAAACTATTGAAGTAAAAATGTCGCCTGTTCCGCTGTAGCTTCCGCCTGACTTTTTGTTTGAAACAATTTCATAACCGCTTTTTTGTGCAATCAAATTTGAAATATATCCTGTTGACGAATCTATTCCGGTTACGACAACAGTTTTTATATTGCTTTTTTTCATAAGCTTTTGACACAATTCATTAATTGATTTATATTTTTCAAGCTCGTCAAGAGAATTTATGTTATTATAATTACTGTCCGTAAGCAGGCACAATTCCGTAAGATTAGGTGTGATTAAATCGGAATCGGATATAAGATTCGAAATTTTTTTGAAAAGCAAGTCATTGAAAAAAGAGTGACGTTTTCCATTGTCGCCTATGATAGGGTCGGTTATTATAACGGTATCTTCCAAACGGAACTTCCGTACAAACCGCTTTATTATTTCAGCCTGTTCTGCATTGGCGATAAATCCAATATATATAGCGTCAAATTTTGGAGATATTTTTTCTAAAGAATTAATATATTCTTTCATGCAGTCTGTAAAATCATAAATGTAATAGTCGGGAAAGCCTGTCTGAGCCGAAAGTATGGCTGTAGGAACAACACAGCATTCTATTCCCATAGAGGACAATATGGCTGTATTTGTTGTTCCCGAGCAGTTCCCAAGTCCCGAAATATCTGTAATTAACGCAATTCGTTTTATATATTTATTTTCCATAGTTATTCTTTATTTCCTTATCTATTTATATTTTATTTATATTTTTGAGCAATATATCGTTAAGGGCTTTGCCCTTAATAACCCACCAACTCTTTTGAAAAAAGTTGGACAAAAGACTTTGATATTATTTGATTTGGCTTAATTGTGTTTTTTTAATAATATGGGTAAATTGTACCAATCATTTGTATTGTTGTCAACGTATTAATTGAGATTATTTTTTTATGTTAAAATAGCACAAAAAAACATATGAATTTTCATTATAAAATGTCAATGAAAAAATTCCGAAAAAAATGTATAATAGAAATTGCTTAGATTTATTTTTTAAGGAGGACATTATGGGTAAAAAATTTTTGAGTGCCGTTTTGTGTGCGGCTCTGTTGATTTCTGCCTCGTCAACAGCCTTACTCAGTGCTTCGGCAGACAGTGCGGCAGATTACGGACTTGCCGACAAAACTTCCGACGGTGTTATTCTTCATGCCTTTGACTGGTCGTATAACACAATCAAGGAAAATCTTCCCGCTATTGCTCAAGCAGGTTATACTTCCGTACAGACATCGCCTGTTCAGGCTCCGAAAGATTACGGCAGCTGGCTTGATACAAACGGTCAATGGTGGAAACTTTACCAGCCGCTCGGATTTTCGATTGCAACGGAAAACAGCTGGCTTGGAACAAAAGCAGAATTAACCGAACTTTGTTCCGAAGCCGATAAGTACGGCATTAAAATTATTTGCGATATCGTTTCAAATCACCTTGCAAAGGGCGACGGCAAAAACGAGCTGTTTTCGGCTGTTAACAATTATGAACCCGATATTTTTGCAGACCAGCAAAAATATGTTCATCAGCTTGGCAAAAATGTAAATGACAACAGAGTTCAGAACGTAGTTCAAGGTAAGCTCAGCGAACTGCCCGATATTAACACAAGCGAAGAACTTGTGCAAAATCGTGTAATAAGTCTTTTGGAAGAGTGCATAGACTGCGGCGTGGACGGATTCCGCTTTGACGCTGCAAAGCACATTGAAACTCCCGATGACGGTGAATTTGGCTCTCAGTTCTGGCCTAATGTTATTAATACCGCTTCCGAATATGCCAAGGGAAAAGGAGTAGAACTGTATTGTTACGGTGAAATTCTTAATGCGGCAGGTACCGGAAGAGATACAAACTCGTATACAAAATATCTTGATATTACGGATAACAAAACAGGCGATATTACATTGGCTCAGATAGTAAATAAAAATGCTGCAAATGTTGTTAAGGCTCAGGCTTATCAATCAAATGACAAGCAGAGTTCTCCGTCTAATTATGTTCTTTGGGCAGAGTCGCACGATACTTACATGGGCGATTCAGGCTCAGGCGGCATTTCAAATACAAGAGTTGTATCAAATGAAAATATTGCCAAGGCATGGGCAATAGTAGCTTCAAGAAGCGAATCAAAAGCATTGTATTTGGCTCGTCCGGGTGTGTTCATGGGTCAAGTAGGCGATACTGCATGGCAAAGCACGGCAGTTAGTGAAATCAATAAGTTCCACAATAAGTTTATCGGCGTATCGGATAAAGTTTACAATGACGGCGATGTTGTGGCTGTTCAAAGGGGCGACAGCGGTATTGTTCTTGTTAATTTGGGTGAAAGCTCAAATTTGAACGTTGCAACTCAGGGCATGAAAGACGGCACTTACAAAGACGCTGTTACAGGCAATACCTTTACTGTAAAAGGCGGAAAAATAAGCGGTACTGTCGGCTCAACTGGCATTGCTGTTGTTTACAGTGACGCTGTAACCATGCCGAAAGCAAACTTCTCTGTTTCCAACGGCACATCTTTCAAGACGGATACAATGGCTTTGACAATAACGCTTGAAAATGCAAAAACAGGCACGTACAGCATTAACGGTGCTGCTCCTGTTTCATTTAGCGGAAGTGTTGATTTAACTATTGGCGAAGGCGTTGCCGAAGGCAGTCAAATTACAGTTTCCGTAACCGCTTCGGACGGAAGTAAAGAAGTAAACGTCAGTCAGACATATACGAAAGAGAAAGTAGACCATACGGGCGTATTTGTTTACTTTGATAATTCGCCTTATAAATGGAAAGATGTATTGGCATTCGTATTCTACGATGAAAAAGACAGCCAAGGCAACATACTGAATACAACTTTGAATGCCGCATGGCCTGGCTTGCCTATGGATATTGACCCGGCTACGGGCTATTATAAATACGAAGTTCCGAGTAATTTGAAAGTGGGACAGGCTAACGTCATTTTCTCCAACGGTTGGGGAGATCAGTCTTCGGATTTGCCGATAACAAGCAATTCTATGATTTTCAGGGACAGACGTTTCTCAGACTTTGACCCAAATGGAGTAAAGCTTGTTTACGGCGATATGGATAACGACAACAATGTTACTTCTGCTGACGCTCTTTCAATATTGAGAGCTTCCGTAGGCTTGGAACAGTACAACGAATCTCAGACAATACAGGCAGACGTTGACGAAGATAAAGAGATTACTTCCGCCGATTCGTTAGACGTGTTGAGAGTTTCCGTTCAGCTTCCGACAACATTTAAGACAGGCAAAGAGTTTACTTATACAGGCACTGTAACAGACGATAAGCCAAAGAATACTTTCTACATTGTAGACAAGGCAAAGTGGCTGTTTAAAGACGGCTGTAAGCTTTGGATTGTAAACAACGACACAAAAGAAGCATTGGAAACAATAAAAGAATCTCCAATGGACGATAATTCTACATATTGCTTTGTCGATGAATTGCCGTCCTCGTGGAAAAATGTTTCTGTTTACAGAACAGCGTACAATAAAGATATCAGCGAGCCGTATAACACATGGAACTGCGGCGAGGTTGAATCAGGCAAAAACGCTATTGTAATCAAGAGTGACAAGAACTTTTCTTATGATAACTTTGAGCCGAAAAATTAATTAGCGTCCTTTCATTTTTACATCCATATACACAAAAAAGAATCCTCTTGCTTTTGCGAGGGGGTTCTTTTTGTGCAGTTTTATATTAATGCAAATAATTCTTCGGTTGAAAGAGAGGGCTGAACAGCTATGTTAATTGCCATGCCTATAAGCAAAGACGAGCGTTCGATTAATAAATCTATGTCCCGAGGAGTGACTATCATATTTTTTTCTTGAGAAATTACTTTATTTTTAAAAGCATTGCCTGCGTATTCGTCGTCAGGTGACAACAAATCAGCCGCCAACGTGGCGGCGTCTACCACGGTTGGAACTCCTATGCCAATTACGGGAACTCCCATAGTAGAGTTATTCAGCACATTTCTGTTATTTCCTATTCCGGCTCCGGGGGAAATGCCCGTATCGGAAATTTGCACTGTACAGCCTAATCTTTTAAGATGTCTTGACGCAAGAGAATCTACTGCAATTACGCATGAAATATCAGCGTTATTAATTATGCCTTTAACAAATTCTCCCGTTTCTATTCCTGTTTGACCTAAAACTCCGGGAGAGATTACGCAAACGCTTCTAAGATTGTCAAGTCCTAAAGACTTTGCCGTTGTTCCTATGATATGCCGTGTGGCAAGAACTTTCGAAGCCGCTTTGGGTCCCAGAGCGTCGGGCGTAATATTATGATTTCCTATTCCAATTACAAGGATATTTCCGCTTTCAGGCAAAAGCGAACGTATTTCTTTTCCTATTTCTTCAAGCTTTTTGTCGGCTGCGGAAAAGTCGTTTGTAAGAGCTTTAAACTCGCAGGTAATATACGTGCCTTTTTCTTTGCCCAAAATGTTAGCGGAATGTTGGCTTGTAATTTTCATTCGCGTAATTTTCATTTTGTCAATTAGGTGAGTTTCGGTATTTACTCCCTCAAGAGAGTCTGTTATTAATTCTTTTGCTTCGAGAGCTAAGTCGGTTCTTATTTGCATACTTTCACCATTCTCTTTATATTATTTATTTGCAGCTTTTAGTATTATTGACAGTTTTTTACAGAGCATTCATACAGAATGAATTTTTATGTATAATTGTTTGTTAATTGCAGATAAAATCAGGGCAACCGCATGAAATAGAACGAAAAAATTGTATATTTTTACAAAAAACGAGGGAACTATTTTCTTATTAAGAAAATTATCAAGTTTAGATTCTCTTTTTAGTGAGAGATTTTCAATAAAGTAAGAAAACATCAAAAAAAAAAGGTTGACAAATTGAGAAAATGGGTTTAAGCTATAAATAGCGACTGCCCTTGCCTCTGTGCCGAGTGTGGGGCGTTACTTGTTTAGGAGGTGTTTCATGTGGCAGATACCGAAAAAGAAATTAATGACGAATTGGAACAATTAGCAGAAAAAGTTCCCGAATACATCTCTGAGAGAAAATACTCCGAGCTGAAAAAAATTTTAATAGAAATGAACCCTGCTGATATCGGCGACCTTATGGAATCATTGCCCAAGTCAACATTGCCGTTAGTTTATCGAATTTTACCGAAAGAGCTTGCGAGCGAGGTCTTTGTGTATATAGACTCCGATACGCAGGAGCTTTTGATATCAAGCTTTAACGATAACGAGCTGAAAGAAATTATAGACGATTTGTATGTTGACGATACTGTTGACTTGATAGAAGAAATGCCTGCAAATGTAGTAAAGCGTATTCTGAAGCATGCCGACCCTGCTATGCGTCTGGAGATTAATAAAATTTTAAAATATCCAAAAGACAGTGCAGGCTCAGTTATGACAACAGAGTTTGTGGACTTGAAAAAAGACCTTACGGTAGAAGACGCTTTTTTGCGTATTCGAAGAACTGCCGTTGATAAAGAAACAATTTACACTTGCTATGTCAAAGATGAAAACAGAAAGCTTATCGGCTTAGTTACTGTGAAAGATTTGCTGCTTGCGGATACTCAGGCGAAAATAAGCGACATAATGGAAACAAATATTATTTATGTCACGACTACCGATGACCAAGAAGCTGTTGCAAATATGTTTGCCAAGTATGACTTTTTGACTATTCCCGTTGTCGATAATGAGCAAAGACTTGTAGGTATAGTTACATTTGACGACGCTATGGACGTTATGCAGGACGAAACAACCGAGGATATAGAGAAAATGGCGGCAATATCTCCCTCAGATGCGGATAAGCCGTATTTGAAAATGTCAGCTTTTGAGTTGTGGAAAAAAAGAATCCCGTGGCTTTTGCTGTTAATGATTTCGGCTACGTTTACAGGCATGATTATTTCATCATTTGAAGAAGCTTTGGCAAGCTTTGTAGTGCTTACGTCCTTTATTCCAATGTTAATGGATACGGGCGGAAATACGGGCAGTCAGGCTTCCGTTACCGTAATACGCAGTATTTCGTTAGGCGACATTGAATTTAAGAATATGCCGAAAGTAATTTGGAAAGAAATCAGAGTTGCGGTTTTATGCGGAGTTACTCTTGCGGCTGCTAATTTTTTAAAGCTGCTTACGGTTGACAAGCTGATTTTAGGCAACAGCGATATTACAGTTTCTGTTGCGTTGGTTGTGTGTTTGACATTAATTTTAACGGTGCTTTGTGCCAAGGTTATAGGCTGTACTTTGCCTATGTTCGCAAAAAAATTAGGATTTGACCCTGCCGTTATGGCAAGTCCTTTTATTACTACTATTGTGGACG
>CACWIU010000092.1:0-7790 GCA_902761025.1 uncultured Ruminococcus sp.
GCTTGGCCCCGCAATATTAACTTTAAAATCTCGCTGAAGTTCTTCTATCATTCCCATATTTATAACTTCCGAATATAAGCCCTCAAAAGGAAGAAACATCACGGCAAAATCCGTTGTGTAAGGCGGAGCGATATATTTGTCATGAATATCTTTCGCTTCGCTGCGAATTGTCATTTTCAAACGCTTCATTGCATTTGAAAGCAATGCGGAATCACAGTTTTCGTAAGCATCGCGAACAGCCGCATACGTATCTCCGGGGAACTTTGAATCAATCGGCAAATAGACAAATCCCCCGTTTTCCGAGGGCAGCTTAACAGCGAACTCAACAACATTTCGCGAACCGGGCTTAACAGCAGCATTCTCTTCAAATTGTTCGGGACTGAGTATTTCACGCAAAATTGACCCAAGCTGAATTTCCCCCAAAATACCTCGTGTCTTGACATTCGACAACACTTTTTTCAAGTCCCCCACACCTGCCGCCAACGACTGCATTTCGCCCAAGCCTTTATAAACTTGTTCCAGACGCTCGTTCACCAATTTAAAAGATTCCGTCATTCGGCTGTTGATTGTTTGGTCAAGTTTTTCCGTTACAATAGTTCTCATATCGTCAAGTTTTTTATTGTTGTCATTTTGAATCTGAGCAAGCTGTTTTTCAACCGTATCTCTTATTTGAGAGAGTTTTTGTTCATTTTCCAACGAAAAAGTTTTTAATCTTTCTTCCATGCTTGTAAGATGAGCGTTCTGCGTATTCACAGAATGAGTAAGATTTTCCACAAGCACACTGCTAAGCGTTGAAAAGCTGCTCTCAAAAGAAGAACTGATTTCTTTTCTTTGCTCACGTTCGCGAGTTGAAAATTCTATTCGGAGATTATCGCTTTTTTCCGATAATCTTTTATAAATTTCTTTTTGATTTGAGTCATTCTTTTTTATTTTTTCAAGAATTTCAATAAAGTTGTTTTTTCCCGAAAGCTTTATAAAAAAAACGATTAGCATTATCATATTTGCGGTAAGCATTAAAAGAATTATTATATCAAGTGTTTTCTCCATTTTACATCTCCAAACTTCCAAATTAATAAAAAACAGCGGTCAAGAGTAACCCCTGAACGCTGCTTTTTGAATAGTAACAATTAAGCATATCCCAGCTCTTTATTTGTTTTCTTAGTGGAAATTATTACAAATATAACTGTAAACACCGAAAGTAAAATCAACGCCATGCCCAAATAAAGCATCCAGTCAACGGAAGTGTCGCCCTCTTCGTCATTATCTTTAATAAAATTAAAGGTTTGAGTGCCGTCGCTTGAAACATTTCCATCGGAAAGATCAAGCATGATTTTATTCCAATCGTCATTGGTCAGCTCGTCCGTATCAACTTCCTTACTGCTTATGTCAATCAAACTTTCAGCAGGAGCCGTATACGAAGGAACATAATAGTAATCGTCATCATACTTTGCCTGAGTGTTGTTATAAACATACTGATTATACTGACTGGTTACATCGTAATAAGTATACGTACTATAAGTGTTATAGTAGTACGGCGTACTGTACGTAGTATAAGGCACACTGTAAGTCGGCTGACTGTAATAATAATCAGTCGGTACGGAATACGTTGGAGTACTTTCAACATAACCGGGATCATAATAGGACTGTACAGGTTCGTACGAAACTACGGGTTCATAACTGACAACCGGGTCGGTGGTTATTGGGGGTTCATAATAAGACTGTACAGGCTCGGTGTATCCCGGATTCGGGTCTGTATATCCCGGGTCTGCATAACCGGGATTTGGGTCGACATACCCCGGGTCAGCCGGAACAGGAGCAGGCGTAACGGGAACTTCTTCTTCTCCCGAAGGAACGTCAAGCAATTCGGCTGCATACCCCGAAAAGCAGGCAATCGCTCCCAAAAACGACAATGCGGATATTATACACAAAATCCTGAGCTTAATTGACATAATTATCCCCCGTTAATTTTTTAATTAATCCGAATCTTTGCTTACGAACATTTTGGGTCCAAACTTTCCTACTACTGCGTTGTTTTTCTGAACATTAATACTGTTTGCATACTCTTTTAGATAATCTTTATATTCATCTTCTTTCATTTCCTGCAAAAGCGACAAGTGAGAATAACCTGTCTTAAGGTCATAAACATAAACAGAGCTTGTGTCATCTGCCGTATCAGATGTTTCAACTGCGGCGCTGCTGTCTGTATCCGTATTCTTTTCTTCGTCTTTTTCAAGGAAATCAACAATGCTGTCTGTAACAGGCTTATATACCAAATAGATTTGGTCGTCCTCGTCAGACTGTACAAATGCAGCCTCACCCTCTTTCAAGCCGTCAAGAGCCTTTTTAACTTCGTCTGCAAGCATACTGCTTTCTTTATTGTAAGAACCTGAAGATGTCGGGTCGCTTGTCAATTCATAATCGGAAGTATACTTCAAAATAACATCTTTATAATCTTTTTTATCATTATTTATCATTTTAACGTAATTATTAAAATCAGTATGAGCTTTTTTCCATTCGTCATCAGTTTTTTCAACACTGTTGCCGTCCGCATCGGTATTTAACTTACTCATACTAAAATAAGCATAACCCGTATACTTATCTTTATACCATTTGATTAAATCGTCGTCGGAAAGAGCCTTATCGCCGTTTTTGCCGTAAAGATATTCAAGAACCTGAGAATACTTAATTGAATATCCTATCATACAATAGTAAAAACTTTCTTCTGAAATTCCATAGCCTTCAAGACTTTTTTTCATTTGACCCCAGTAGCTTGAGGCATAAACCTTACTTGCTTCAAAATCAGATTCGTTAAATTCCAATCCGTATTTATTGAATAGATCTTCAACAGCAATCATTTCGAGCGTTTTTTCGTCCGCCTTGTCAAGAGCGTACTGTTCTACAGACTTCGGAGAATCGCCGCTTTCGGTTACTTCTTCTAAATGTACACGCCTGCTTTTAAAGAAGCATTGTCCGTTTTGTAAGACCAGCTTTGGTCACCGCAGCCTGCACATACAACAAGCATTGCCACAGCAAGAATTGCGGCAGTTAGTTTTTTAATATTTTTCATTTTTTTCTGTCCTTTCTAAATTTATTTCAATAGTTTTGAAAAATCCATTTTATATTATACACTCAAATCTTCGATTTGTCTACAATAAAATTTATCTTTTTTCAACTAACAGGGCTGAATCGGTTTTAAGGACAAAGTCCTTAAAACCCGACGCTTTTGAAAAAAGCGTCGCATGGCAGGCTTTGCCTGCCGGATTCAGCCCCGAGTTAACGGAAAGCCTGTTTCAATACTGAAAGCACAGTGTCCCCCTCTTTCATAGTAAGGACAATATGAGGTTTTTGAGCAGCATTAAGCGTAGTGTTTTTGGGATTTTTTTCAAGGAAATCGCCAATTTTTCCAGAATTAAAATTATTAGTGAATAACAGTATTTTTTGATTTTCCTGTTTTATCTCATAAATTCCATAAGCGGACGCAAGATTTCTTATTAAAGCAACGTCAATCAAGCCCATTACAGCTTTTGGAACATCTCCGAATCTGTCAATAAGTTCGTCAATAACATCTTCGGAATCCTCTTTGCTGCGGATATCGGAAATTCTGCGATAAATTTCCAGTCTTTGGTTAAGGCTTGAAATATACGTTTCGGGGATATGAGCCTGCACGCTCAAATCCACCAGACAATCGACATGAGAATTTTCGGGTGTTTCGCCTTTGGCTTCGCTTATGGCTTCATTCAGAAGCTTGATGTACATATCGTAACCCACGTCTTCCATGTGACCGTGCTGTTGACCTCCAAGAATATTGCCTGCTCCACGCAGTTCCAAATCACGCATAGCAATTTTGAAACCCGAACCAAATTCTGTAAACTCTCGAATAGCAGTAAGTCTTTTAGAGGCGATATCAGTAAGAACCTTATTAGACTGGAAAGTGAAATAAGCATACGCTCTGCGAGTTGAGCGTCCAACGCGTCCTCTGAGCTGATGAAGCTGAGAAAGCCCCATATAATCGGCATTTTCAATAATAAGCGTATTAGCGTTGGGCAAATCGACGCCTGTTTCAATAATGGTTGTGCAGACAAGGACGTTAATTTCCTGTTCAAGCATTCTTCTCCAGACATCGGAAAGCTCATTTTCTGTCATTTTGCCGTGAGCAATAGCGACATTAGCCTCGGGAATTTGTTCTTTTATTACAGAGGCTTTTTGTTCGATAGTTTCGACTCTGTTATGAAGATAAAAGACCTGACCGCCGCGGCGAAGTTCTCTTCTTATAGCCTCTGCGACGACGGTGCTGTCATGCTCAAGCACATAAGTCTGAACGGGCTTTCTGTCAAGCGGAGCTTCTTCTATAACGGACATATCTCTTATGCCGCTCATTGCCATGTTAAGAGTTCTCGGTATAGGAGTAGCGGAAAGCGTAAGGATATCGACATTGTTAAACATTTTTTTAAATTTTTCTTTATGAGCCACGCCGAAACGCTGTTCCTCGTCAATAATCGCAAGACCCAAATCACGAAATTCAACGTCTTTCTGCACAAGCCGATGAGTACCGATAACAAAATCAACCTCGCCGCTTTTCAGTTTTTTAATGACTTCTGCCTGCTGTTTAGGTGTTCTGAACCTTGACAGAAGCTCTATGTTAATTGGAAAGCCCTCAAATCTTCTAAGCACAGTCTGATAATGCTGCCATGCCAAAATAGTAGTGGGAGCAAGCAAAGCACATTGTTTTGAATCGGTTACGCACTTAAAAGCCGCCCGAAGAGCAACTTCTGTTTTGCCGAAGCCTACGTCGCCGCAAAGCAGTCTGTCCATAGGAACGACACGTTCCATATCGGACTTAATTTCTTCTATACATCTGAGCTGGTCAACAGTTTCTTCATACTCAAACTTAGCTTCAAAATCATGCTGCCACTCGGTATCGCCCGAAAACGCAAAGCCTTTCACCTGCATACGCTGCGAATAAAGCTTGATTAACTCGTCTGCCATATCGCGAACAGCCTTGCGAACTTTTGCGGTTGTTTTCTGCCATTCGCCCGAACCCAACCGATTAATTTTAACGGTACTGTCTTCCTTTGGTCCTATATACTTTGATACTAAATCAAGCTGAGTGACAGGCACGTAAAGCACATCGCCTTTTGCATAAATAATTTTTATATAATCTTTTGTAATTCCGTGAATTTCCATTTTATGGATACCCATAAACTGCCCTATTCCCTGCGTTGCGTGTACGACATAATCCCCGTTGGTTAATTCGGATAATCCCGAAATCTGCTTAGTGTTTTTATTTTTTCTGCTTCTGACTTTGGAGCTTGTCGTTCTGACATGTCCCTGAGAAATCAGAGCAAACTTAGCTTGAGGATACTCAATACCTGCCGTCAAGGCTCCCGGAAGAACATACACAGTGCCGGGATTCGGATAACTTACAATAGTATCATCGGAAACAAGATAACCTTTTTCTTTTAATTCTTTTCTCAGTGAGTCGGCAGCTTTTTCCGTACCGGCAAGCACAACGCAAGTATATTTATTCATTGCAAAGGGGTCAAGGTCTTCCGTAAGGAGCTGCACGCTTCCGCCCCAAAGCGACAAATGTTTAACCGTAAAGTTCACAAGTTCATATATGGGAGTATCATAAGCACCGCTTGCAAAATTGTCAAGATATACCGTATTTCTTCGCAGCAGCATTTCGCAAATATCAGGATAGCCCACAAAAAAAGTATCCAAACCCTTGCACAAAATGCCCTCCGCAATAAAATCTTTTAAATCCTCGTTAAACTGCCATGAATAGCCGTGCATTCTGTCTTTTACTCGCGTATGCTCCGAAACAAAAAACAAAGAATTGTCGTCAAAATAATCAAACAATGAAGTTAGACGCGGATAAATTAAAGAAATAAATTTATCGGCGTTTTGCGGAACAATGCCTTGTTCCAATTTTTCGCACTCTGACATCAAAATTTCTTTTGCTTTGGCAGCCCCTTTACTTCGAAGAGAGCTTGACTTTTTTTGTATTTTTCTAATCAAATTATTTTTATTTACAATCAACAATTCAGTAGACGGAGAAACATTAATTTCTTCTATATAATCTGTTCGGCGTTGCGTGATAACGTCAAAATAATTAATAGTATCAATTTCATCTCCCCAAAATTCAATACGAATGGGGGCTTTTTCATCGGGCATAAACAAGTCCAGAATACCGCCTCTGACAGCGTATTGACCTTCGCCCTCAACTTGTTCGCAGCGTTCGTAACCCGAAGCCTCTAAAACTGCCGTAAGTTTTGCGGGCTGAACTTCTTCTCCAACTTTCAGCCGAAATGAAGACGTTTTCAATATCTCGGGCGGCATAGTAAACTGAGCGGCAGCGTCAACGCAAGCAACTACCGCGTCAAAATCTCCCTTTAAAATACTTGAAAGCGCCATAAGCCTTTGATGTTCATACTCTCTTGACTGTCCGCTGACATCACGGAAATTCAAGTCACGCAGAGGATAAGTAAGAACTCTTAATCCCATTGCCGTCATATCGTCGGAAAGCTGTTTGCTTTCCTGTTCGTCGCCGGTAAGAACCAAGGCTTTTTTATCCAGTTGACGGCAAAGAGCAGCCATTACGTTAGCCTTGTGTACGCCTGTCAAGCCGGAAGCAGCCGAAAGGCGTTTGTTTGAAACAGAACGCAGCAAAGTTTTGTATTCTTTTAATTCTGAAACTACATTAGTCAAAAAATTCATAGTAACCTCTTTCAGTAAAAATCCATAACACTCTATCAACAATTCAATTTAATAAATAAAATTAATAGAAAGGCGAAGCCGTTAAAGTTTTTTGTCCAACTTTTTTTCAAAAAAGTTGGCAGGTCAAGGGCGGGGCCCTTGTGGGTTATTAAGGGCAACGCCCTTAACAATATATTACTCTCAAAAATTTTGCTTCGCAAAATTTTTTAATTATATAGATTCATTGCCTTATCAATTTCGCCGCAAATTATGAGTTCTGCGGCGGACGCCGCTTTACTTGTTACTTCTTCAATTTTTTTGCGTTCATCGCCGCCAAAGTTAGACAGCACCCAATCGGCAAGTTCCCATTGCTCGGGCTTATGACCCACGCCGATTTTCACCCGAGGAAAAGTGTCTTTACCCGTAAGATAAATAATACTTCTCATTCCTTTTTGACCGCCGTCGCTGCCCTTGCGTCTGATTCTCATTTGTCCGACATCAAGAGAAATATCATCTAAAAGCACAACAACATTTTCAGCCGGAACTTTATAAAAATTCATTGCTTCAACAACAGCCTGCCCACTGTTATTCATATACGTTTGCGGCTTCATTAAAAGAACTTTTTTTTGATTTATTTCCACGGACGCACAGTAGGATTTATATTTTAATCTGTCTATACAAACGTCATATTTTTCAGCGAGAGCATCTATTGCCATAAAGCCGGCATTATGACGAGTATTTTCATATTTTCTGTCAGGATTCCCCAATCCTACTACAATATGAGTAATCCCCCCCATTAAAGGAGCTAATTTTTTTCTAAACATAATAATCATTACCTCTTTCATTTTTTATTATGCTCAAACAAAAAACGCAATTAAGGGCGGACATACGTGCCCACCCTACATTACGGTGATAAAACCTAAAAATGCAAATTATGCTGTAATTTATTTTAATTATATCTCAGTTATTTATTATTTATATTTTAATTATTTCGTATAAAGAGGTGAAACAGGCTTATCGGCATAAATTCTTTCGATAGCGTCCGCAAAAAGAGGAGCAACCGGAAGAATGGTAAACTTATCAATCATTTTTTC
>CACWIU010000092.1:7827-9892 GCA_902761025.1 uncultured Ruminococcus sp.
GGCACAGGAATTGTATCAAGCAAAACAACTTCCTTAATTACGCTCTGCTGTATTCTTTCTATAGCAGGACCCGAGAGAACGGCGTGAGTTGCACAAGCATAGACTTCGGTAGCTCCGCCCTTTTCAACGATAGCATTAGCAGCATTGCAGAGCGTACCGGCTGTATCGATCATATCATCAACCAAAACGACTTTTTTTCCTCTTGCGTCGCCGATAATATTCATTACCTCGCACACATTGGCTTTTGGACGTCTTTTGTCAATAATTGCAAGACCGGTTCCGATTTTGGAAGCAAAATTTCTTGAACGAGTTACAGAACCAAGATCCGGTGAAACAACGATAAAATCATCTGCATTGTTTCCTATTTTAGCTTTCATATAACTTGCGAGCAAGCCGGCGCCGTAAAGATGATCCACGGGAATATTGAAAAATCCCTGAATCTGACTTGCATGCAGATCCATAGTAAGAACTCTGTCAGCTCCCGCACAAGTGAGGAGATCTGCGCAAAGCTTTGCCGAGATCGGATCTCTTGCCTTTGCCTTTCTGTCCTGTCTTGCGTAGCCAAAATACGGCATAACGACTGTAATGCTTGCAGCGGAAGCACGTTTCATAGCGTCAATCATGATTAAGATTTCCATAAGGTTATTGTTTACAGGCGCGCAAGTTGACTGAACTATAAAGCAGTCCGAGCCTCGTACAGACTCATGCAGCGAAACAGCAATCTCACCATCGCTGAAAGTTGTTGTTTCCGACTTGCCCAAAGGAAGATCCAAACAGCCTGCAATAGCCTGAGCAACGTCTTTACTTGCATTGCCGGCAAAAATCTTAATGTCCTTACCGTGAAAATTCATAATAAAAAAGCCCCTTTACCATAATATATTTGATTGCTCATTGTTACCGTAAAAGAAAATGAAAATACTATATTTTTGCTGTAATTGTTTTAGCAATTTCGTTCAGCTGTTCAAGCTGAGCAGGGTCATTTGCTCCCAAGACCGTATAAGAACTGTCCGCAGTATACGCGCAAACAGTTTTGCCTTTGTTCAAAAGCAAGCCGAGGGTGTCGGTCAAATAATACTCACCGCTTGCATTGTTGTCGGTAAGCTCATCAAGAACCCCGAGCAAATCCTGCGTATTGAACCAATAGCAGCCCGAATTGACCTCATTTACATTTTTTTGCTCATCGTTGGTATCTTTTTGTTCGACAATAGCGGACACGCTTCCGTTTTCGCTGCGAATGATACGACCGTAACCGAAAGGATTGTCAACCTTAGCGGAAATTACAGTAGCGCTTGACTTATTATTTTTATGAAGTTCGAAAGCTCCCACAATGGCAGCACTGTCCATAAAGGGCGCATCTCCGTTAAGGACTGCCACATCGCCGGAATTACGGCACAAGAAATCTCTGCACATCATTACGGCGTGCCCCGTGCCGCGTCTTTCAGCCTGATATGCAGTTGAAACAGATATTCCCGTTTCTTTGGAGTACTCGGAAAGATAATCTTCAATAAAATCTTTGCCGAAGCCGGTTAAAACGCAGATATTGTTAATTCCGGAATTAGTCACCGCATCGAGAACCCACCTGAGCATAGGACGGTTAAGCACTTCCGACAAAGCCTTCGGCTTATCGGACTTCATTCTTTTACCCTCGCCGCCGGCAAGAATAACGGCTGATTTTCCCATAACACACCTCTTTTCTAAAAAATCGACATCACTAATATTATCTCATATATTTGAATTTTTGCAAGTGATTTTTTAACAATTCACCTGTTTTGAACAAATTTTCACTTTTCGACTATATTCTAAAGAAAAATTCCGATATTTTTGTAACCATTTTTCAAGCTTTTTTGAAAAAAGCTTGGCAAAAAACTCCGCTTTTTTGAAAAAAAGCTTGGCAAAAAACTTAAACAGGTTACATCAAGTTTAAACAAAACATTAATTTGTATTATTTAAAACTTGTGTTTAAATAATTTTAACCTAAATGGGCAAGAAGTCCCCCACCTCTTAGGTGGAGGGATGAATTGCCCGTCAGCCGCAAGGCTGACTTTTTCCTTGACAATATAAATAT
>CACWIU010000093.1 GCA_902761025.1 uncultured Ruminococcus sp.
GAAAGAAACAAGCGACGCGCATTCTCTTTCGGGAAGATTCGGTTCTCCGTCTTTCGGCGGATTGGTCAATGTTACAGATTCTTTGCAGCGCGCCAAAACAGGCTCGTCTTTATCGGCGGCTGAACTTTTAAGAGTTGCAAGAGTTTTGCACGTAATCAGAACTCTAAAAGACTGGAGAAAAAAATCAGCTTCTGTCGCAAGCGTTCTTGATATCCGCTTTGATACGATGATACCCTCAAAATATTTGGAAGATAAAATTAATTCTTCGATTATTTCCGAAGACGAGATTGCAGACAACGCTTCTCCCGAACTTGCGGCAATAAGACGCAAAATTAAACTTATGTCTTCTAAGGCGAGAGAACAGCTTGATAAAATGATTCGCAGCAGCGTTGTTCAAAAGTACTTACAAGATAATATCGTCACTATGAGGGGCGGACGTTTTGTAATTCCCGTTAAGGCTGAGTGCCGCGGAAATGTCCCCGGACTTGTTCACGATACAAGCGGCAGCGGTCAAACCGTGTTTATTGAGCCTATGGCGGTAGTTGAGGCTAACAATGAAATCAAAGTTCTTGAATCAAAAGAACAAGACGAAATCGCAAGAATTTTATATCTCCTTACAGCCGAAACAGCCGAAAACGCAAATCAAATAATCCGAAGCTATGACGCCGCCGTCGAACTTAACGTCATTTTTACTAAGGCAGAACTTGCCTACAAAATGAAAGCAAGCTTGCCCGTTATGAACAATGACGGAATAATTGACTTGAAAAAAGCTCGTCACCCTCTTATTGACCCAGAAAAAGTTGTTGCGGCAGACGTTAGCTTGGGAGCTGATTTTGACACATTAATAATTACGGGTCCCAACACGGGCGGCAAAACAGTATCCTTAAAGTTAATCGGCTTGCTTACGCTTATGGCAATGTGCGGATTTATGATTCCGGCAGCGGACAACAGCAAACTCAGTGTCTTTGACAATGTGTTTGCCGATATCGGAGATGAGCAGAGTATAGAACAGTCATTGTCTACGTTTTCGGCTCATATTACTAATACTATTGATATTCTGCAAAAATGCACAAATCGTTCTTTAGTTCTTTTGGACGAACTGGGAGCGGGAACAGACCCTGTCGAGGGTGCGGCTCTTGCTATCGCTATTTTGCAGAATTTGCGTGAAAAAGGTGCAAAAATCGCCTGCACAACTCATTATGCGGAATTAAAAGCCTTTGCTCTGCAAACTTCGGGAGTTGAAAACGGCAGCTGCGAATTTGACGTTGCAACTCTTAGACCCACTTATAAGCTTTTAATCGGAGTTCCGGGGCGTTCAAATGCCTTTGCAATTTCTCTTCGTCTTGGCATGGATAAAGAAATTGTGCAGAATGCTGAACAGCTTGTGTCAAGCGAAAACCGTGAGTTTGAAAACGTTGTTTCTTCTTTGGAGAAAAAACAGCAGGCTCTTGAACAAAAGCAGAAAGAAATCGAAAATATACGCCGAAAAGCGGTCAAGGCTCAGCGGAAAGCCGAAGAAGAACTTGAAAAAGTTAGGCGGGAAGCTCAAAACGAGATTGAGCAGGCAAGACAGCAGGCTCAGCAGCTTATGTCAAAAACAAGGGCTGAGGCTCTCTCTTTGATTGAGGAAATTGAAGCGACTAAGAAAAAAGCCGACGCCGATGCGGAAGATAAAGCTAAGCTCAGAAGTAAAATTAAATCTCTTGAACAAACGGCAGACCCTATCGCTAAAAAGACAAATGACGGTTATGTTTTGCCGCGACAATTAAAGGTCGGCGACGAAGTGTTGATTTTTGACATTGACAAAAATGCAACCGTTATGCAGCTCCCCGACAGTTCGGGAAAAGTGCTTGTTCAGGCAGGCATTATTCAGACAAGAGTTCCGCTGTCTAATCTTCGGTTGCTGAATACTCAGAAGAAACAGAAAAATTATACGGTATCTTCAAAAAGAACTGTTAACAGGAGTAATCTTGATGTTAAGGCGGTTACCGAAGTTGACCTTAGAGGAATGACGGCTCTTGAGGCAATTATGGAACTTGAATCGGCTATTGATTCAGCTATTTTAATGAACATGAACCAAATTACCATTATACACGGCAAGGGTACGGGAGTTTTAAGAAACGAAGTTCATCAGTATCTTAAAACTTGCAAGCATATCAAATCTTTCCGGCTTGGCGTGTACGGCGAGGGCGAAGCCGGAGTTACAATAGCAGAATTTAAGTAAGAGGTGATACATAAAAATGAATAAGCTTAAAACAGTATTGATGATACTTGCTATTATTATTTTATTATTGATATTAAGCGGCTTAATTTGCTTTAAGCTTGCAATGACAGACGATAATACCGACAAGTATAATACAAGTCCGTCTATTGAACCGGCTCAGACCATTGCAATAAACGCAGCGTTGGGCAATCAGTCGGATATTTCCGAAGAAGAACTTAATGAGATGATTTCTTATTTTATTTATCAGGCTAATGAAAAAGACTTGTTTAACGAATCGTGTAAACTCAATGCTTTTTATCTTGATTTGAACTCAGGCACTCCGTGCAAGTGTTATTTTCAGGTTAATTATAAGGGCAGAGAACTTGGCTTTTCGGCTGACGTTGATATACAGATGAAACCCTCGGCAGGGACAATCAGTCTTTCTTTCAGCAATGCCGCAGTAGGACGTTTGCATATTTCTCAGTCTTTGTTAATTAAAACGCTTGACAATACAAATATTTCAAATGTTTCCGATTATATTTCTGTTGAAGATTTATCTGTTAACGTACCAAATCACTTCAATATAGAACTGCCCGTAATAGGCGACGCCGTTACGGTTGACATTGAGGACTTGAAAGTTTCCGAAGACAACATACATATTGAAACAAATCCCATTATAGGCGATACTCTCGACAATATTAAAGGCAAGCTCGGAAACAAAATATTTGATTTTGCAAAAGACCATTTGCCCGAAAGTTGGGGAGATTATCTTGATAAACTGCAATGATTCAAATAATTTGTACGATATTTTGAAAGAATACTCCCAAACAAATTTTTATCCGTTTCATATGCCCGGACATAAAAGAAACAACGAATTATTAAAAGGCTGTCTGCCGTATGAGATAGACGTTACGGAAATTGACGGTTTTGACAATTTGCATAATCCGAACGGAATTATAAAAACAATTACCGAAAAAGTACGGCGGCTGTTTAAAAGTCAAAACAGTTTTTTGCTTGTCAACGGCAGTACGTGCGGAATTTTAGCGGCTGTTCATTGCGTAACTAAATACGGCGATAAAATTATAATTGCCGCAAATTGTCATAAATCCGTTTATAATGCTTGCCAATTAAATAATTTAAAAATAGAATATATTTATCCTTGTCAAGACGAAAAAAGCGGCGTATGCTGCAGTATTGCTCCCGAAAGCGTAGAGGAAGCATTAAAAAATACGCCCAATGCAAAAGCGGTTGTTGTGACTTCTCCCACATATGAGGGAGTAATAAGCGATATTAAAAAAATAGCGGAAATTACTCACAAATATAAAATCCCCTTAATTGTCGATAATGCTCACGGAGCACATCAAATTTTTTCGGGTCTTGACAAGGGCGAGCCTATTATCAGCGGTGCAGATATAGTTATTTCGAGTTTGCACAAAACATTGCCTGCGTTGACGCAAACGGCAATAGCTCATGTCAACGGGGATTTTGTATCGCCTGAGAGTTTTGCGAAAGAATTGGCGATTTTTGAAACAAGCAGTCCCTCTTATATTTTGATGTCGTCTATTGACTTGTGCATGGACTTTTTGGCGAACGGCGAGGAACTTTTCGGGCAGTATCGCAATAATTTGAATAAGTTTTCGGAACAAATGAAAAAACTGAAAAATTTAACTGTTCTGTGTCATGGGAATGATGTTTTAAGCAATCATGATTTTTATTATTTTGACTATGGGAAAATTGTGATTTGCACATCGGGGACAAATATTAACGGAACAGAACTTGCAAACATATTGAGAAACAAATATTATTTAGAATTAGAAATGGCATATTCTTCGTACGCTGTGGCAATGACAAGCGTATGCGATACGGAGAAAGGCTTTGAAAAGCTTGAATATGCTTTGCTTGATATTGATACAAAAATAGTAAGAAACAAAAAATATATTTATCCTTTAAAAATGCCCAAAAGGGACAAATCAAAGCTTTCGGGCGGTAAAATCAGCGAAAAATATATTTTTGCTTATCCGCCGGGGATACCTATAGTAATTCCGGGCGATGAAATCAACGAAGAAGTCTTGCAATATATCGGACATTTGAAAAAGTGCGGAGTGAACATAACGGAACAGTGAGTAACACACGAGTAACATTCGGTAACATTGTTACCGAGTGTTACCATTTGTTACCCAGATAAGAGAAAGAAATAAATAAAGAGAAGATAAAAATTATATTCAGATAGAAAGTTAGATTTAGAATTTCAACTAAATTTGATTAACTCTAACTATTATTCTAAATCTTGATTACTAATCAATAAAAAGTGATTTTAAGAGGGGTTAATTATGGATTGCACGTTTGAAACGGAAAACGGAAGATTTAACTATCGTGTGGGAGCGATTGTTCAAAACGGCAGAAAATTACTGTTTGTAAGAAATCCCAATGAAAAGAAAGTTTCGTATTATTCCGTAGGCGGAAGAGTTCGATTCGGAGAGTCGGCAGAAGATGCTATGAAACGTGAGTTTAAGGAAGAAACATCTTTTGACTGCGTGATAAAAAGAATGTTCTGCATACATGAAAATTTCTTTAAGAACGATGAAGATATTTTTTATCATGAAATATCTTTGTACTTTTTAACCTAAATGGGCAAGAAGTCCCCCACCTCTTAGGTGGAGGGATGAATTGCCCGTCAGCCGCAAGGCTGACTTTTTCCTTGACAATATAAATAT
>CACWIU010000094.1 GCA_902761025.1 uncultured Ruminococcus sp.
GAGATTTTCGGTTGACAAAACTACCATCGAAAACTAAATGACCGGCTAAAACCGGTCTTTTTGTGTTGCGATGGGACTATTAGAGTGTGAATAGTAACAGGTGTTAATATTGATTATTTGTTTTAAATAAAAAATGTTGATTTATTTTCTAATATGAAGTATAATTAATGGGGGTTGTGAAATCATATGAATAAGCTTTATGGGAGATGTGTATTGTGAGATTAATAAATATAAAAAATATTAGTATAATTAGTTTTATTGTTGCGGTAATGATTTGTTTTTGTAATGTCGCATTTGCGGAAGAAGCAGTAAGTACATATGAAATTTCAGATTTATCCATAACAGTTGACATACCCGAGAGTATTACTGTTTTAACGCCTAAGGTCAAAGAGAATGAAGAGTTTTTTAAAAACGGAATGTTTGATTATATACAAACGATGTCGAAATTTAGAGATAATAACGATGTTCTTTACGGAAAAGACTGGCGAGGCAGCGTTGAGTTTGAGATATCTGTAATTCCGAACGAAGATAAAATCAATAATTTGACAACTGTTTCGGCTCAAAAGCAAGAGAAATTATTGGACGAGATGTCGAAGCAAAACGATGTTATGAATATTTCATTGTACAGTACGGAAAACGCTTTGTTTATAGAAAGTTCCAAAAGCGTTACGATGATACAGGGAATAACTTTTTCAAAAGAATATTTTACTGTTTACGATAATAAAAATATCACAATAAAATTATCGTCATACAATACTTCTCTGACGAGCGAACAGTTGGCTATTGTTAAGAATGTCGCCGACAGTTTTCGCATACCCGAGAAAAAGCCTTTGGTTTTATCGGAAGTTATCAGTAAATCAGAAGTGTTTTTATTTGTAACTTTGATTGCGTCATTTGTTGTAATTGTAATTTATAAAATAAAGTCAGCGAAAGAACCAAAAGAGAAAAAAACAAATTCTGCCGAGCAGTCTTCAATCAAGAAAGAAAATGATAAGCAAAATATAGCTGATGAGAAAATAAATTCCGAACCGCAGCAGGCTCAAATTTCTGAAAATTCGGAAAATTCGCAAATTTCCGAAAAACAATCCGCTGAGGAAGATATTAAAAGCAGCGACAGCGACGAATTTTTCGAAGAAGAACATTATGACATTGATTTGGAAGCAGCTATTGCCAATTTTGAAGAACATACGGAGAGAAAAAGTCGTAATACCCGAAAGAAAAAATAATTTTTAATTATTTGTAACTCTAAATAGAGAGGGAGTATTAATAATGGCAGTTGACTGTTTCAAAGAAGCTCCGGCTGTTATGTATGATTTTTTGCTGTATTTAAACACTGTAAAAAACAAATCGCCTAACACTGTCACCGAATATTATTTAGATTTAAGAACATTTTTCAGATATTTAAAGCAGGCGAGAGGAATTGTAAGTTCCGAAACGGATTTTACGGAGATTGATATAAGCGATGTTGATTTGGACTTAATAAAGACTGTTACTTTGGACGACGCTTATCGTTATATGCTGTTTTTGCAGAATGAAAGGAAAAACACTGCCGTTACGCGAAGCCGAAAGGTATCTTCATTGACGGCATATTTCAAATATTTGACAAACAGACAAATGCTTTTGTCAGTAAATCCGATAGAATCGTTGGAAAGACCGAAGACAGGAAAAAGGCTGCCAAAGTATTTGACTTTAGAGCAGTGCTATGATTTATTAAACGCTGTTGAGGGACAATATAAAGAAAGGGATTATTGCATACTTGTACTGTTTTTAAACTGCGGCATGAGATTATCCGAACTGTGTTCTATTGATTACAACAGCATACAGAAAAATAAGCTTACCATAATAGGAAAGGGAGATAAAGAGAGAACGATATATTTAAATCAAGCTTGTTTGGACGCAATAGCGGCATATATGGCGGTTCGCCCCAATGATAAAGTCAAAGATAAGTACGCTCTTTTTATAAGCCGCAACAACAAAAGAATCAGTGTAAAAACAGTGCAGGCTATGGTAAACAAATATCTTGAAAAAATCGGTTTGGGCGGTCAGGGCTATTCGGTTCATAAGCTCAGGCATACGGCGGCGACATTAATGTATCAGCACGGCGGCGTAGACATACGAATCCTTAAAGAAATATTGGGTCATGCAAATTTGGGCACAACAGAAATATATACCCATGTTTCCGATACACAGCTTGAACATGCGATTGAATCAAATCCTTTGGCAAAAACGAAAAAATAAAGAAGCTTATCGTACAAAAAAGCCTTTAGACTATAATGTCCAAAGGCTTTTAATTTTTTAGCTATATGAAAAATCAATTAACCATGCTTGCAACTTCGGCTGCAAAATCGTCCTGACGCTTCTCTAAACCTTCGCCCTTTTCGAAACGAACGAACTTAACAATTTTGATAGAACCGCCGAGAGCCTTAGCAGTTTCTGCCGTATAAGAAGCGATAGTCTTTGAGCTGTCCTTTACGAACTCTTGGTCAACAAGGCAATTCTCTTTGTAGAACTTGCCAACTTTACCTTCTACAATCTTTCCGAGTACCTGTTCGGGCTTGTTAGCCATCTTGGGGTCTTGTTTCATCTGAGCAACCATGATTTCTTTCTCATGCTCGATTACTTCTGCCGGAACGGAAGCAGCGTCAAGGTATTGTGTGTTGAGAGCCGCAATCTGCATAGCAACGTCTTTGCCGTAAACAACGAACTCAGAGTTAGCAGGGTCAATTTCTGTTTCAAAGTTTACCAAAACGCCGATTTTGCCGCCTGCGTGTACGTATGCTACGCAGGGACCCTCAAACTTTTCAAAACGTCTGATTTTGATGTTCTCGCCTATAGTTTGAATTTTCTCTTGGAGCAGTTCTGCAACTGTAACTTCCATGCCGGCAGCCTTGCACTGAGCAAGAGCGTCTACATCGGCAGGATTTTCTGTCATAACTGTTTCGGCAAGTGTCTTTACAAAGTTCTGGAAATCTGCGTTTTTAGCAACGAAGTCTGTTTCTGCGTTTACTTCGATAACAACGCCTGCGTTGCAAGCCTCGTTAGTAACTGCGTAAGCAACGCCCTCGGCAGCGATTCTGCTTGCTTTCTTTGCTGCTTTTGCCAAACCTTGTTCTCTCAAAATATCGATAGCAGCGTCCATGTCGCCGTTTGCTTCTGTCAAAGCTTTTTTGCAGTCCATCATGCCGCAGCCTGTTTTTTCTCTAAGTGTCTTTACGTCTTTAGCTGTAAATGCCATTTTATTTTACCTCCTGATTTTATAATTATATATCTTAATTATAAATAATGATTTTGTTTGTTAATACTTCCGTGAATCTATGACTTCAAAGTATTTTTTGAAGTCATAGATTACTAAAAGCAAGCGGAAATTTTCAGCTTTCGGAGTGATAATTACTCAGCTTCTGCCTCGTCGTCTTCCTTAATCTCAGCCGAACCCATTTGTCCCTCGTGACCTTCGATGATAGCGTTTGCAATAGTTCCTGCAATTAATTTTACTGCGCGGATTGCGTCGTCGTTGCCGGGGATTACATAGTCAATCTCGTCAGGGTCACAGTTTGTGTCAACGATTGCAACAATCGGAATACCGAGTTTCTTTGCTTCTGCCACTGCAATTCTTTCTTTACGGGGGTCAACGATGAACAATGCGCCGGGGATTTCTCCCATGTCTTCTATACCGCCCATGAACTTCTCAAGCTTATCGATTTCATGTCTGAGGTTGATAACTTCCTTTTTGGGGAGAAGATCGAAAGTACCGTCAGCCTCCATTTCACGGAGCTGCTTAAGTCTTGCAATTCTGCGGCGAATGGTTGTGAAGTTAGTCAACATACCGCCGAGCCAACGAGCGTTTACATAGTAAGCGCCTGCGCGAAGAGCCTCTTCCTTAACGGAATCCTGAGCCTGTTTCTTTGTGCCGACGAACAGAACGGACTTGCCCTCTACTGAAAGGTCACGAACGAATGCGTAAGCTTCTTCAAGCTTTCTTACAGTTTTTTGTAGGTCAATGATGTAAATACCGTTACGCTCCGTAAAGATATACTCTGCCATTTTCGGGTTCCATCTTCTTGTCTGGTGACCGAAGTGAACGCCTGCTTCCAAAAGCTGTTTCATAGATACTACTGCCATTTTTTATTTCCTCCTTAGGTTTTTTCCTCCACAAGTTCCTATTCAAACTACCCGAAAGCACCCGTTTGATGCGAACTTATGTGCGTAATGCCTTAGTATTATACTATAAAATCAAAAATTTTTCAAGTAGCATTTCAAAATTTTTTTGAATATTTGGAATTTTTTTCTTAAAATAGTATTCTTTTCTTTTTGGGATTTCTTCGCAAAGAACAGCTGACAAGGATAGTGTCTTCTCCGATTAACTTTATGTTAGCCCACGGGATAACGATATCGTCACAGCGTCCCAAAAGTCCGAAAAGTTTCGGTCGTCCATAAATAATTATAGAAACAAGACAAGCGTTTTTCGTATCGATTTCGACATCGTCCACACAGCCGAGTTTTACGCCGTCCGATTCGTTTATGACTTCTTTATGTCTTAACTCAGCAATTCTGCATGCCATATGATTACCCTCTCTAATTAGTCTATCGGCTATTTATATTCTTTTTTTAATATAAATATTACAAATATTGACAAAAAAATTTTTTGTTTCACTGTTCTTTTTTTTAATAAGAGTACATATAAATAAAACAGTAATTTTATTAAAAGCAAAGGAACGTGATTAAAACAAATGGACAAAACTCTTGAAGCGATTTTCAAATGTTTTGGAAACGAAATATATCAATATATTGACAAAATAGAACATGATATAAATGAAGTTCGAATACACAGCGGCAGACCGATAGTTATATATATTGGC
>CACWIU010000095.1 GCA_902761025.1 uncultured Ruminococcus sp.
CTCAGGAAATACGGATATAGATATTTCTGATGTGGTCTATGACTCCAGAAAGGTAGTAAAAGACTGCGTTTTTGTCTGCCTTGTCGGTTCGGCAGCTGATGGGCATAAATTTGCCGGTGACGCAGCCGCAAAAGGTGCAGCGGCTCTTATAGTAAGCCGTGATGATATAGCTATTGACGGTGTGACCGTTATAAAAGTTGAAGATACCAGAAAGGCGCTTGCTTTTGTTTCAGCAGAGTATTTCGGAAATCCGGCTGATTCGCTGACAACTATAGGCATAACCGGTACAAAAGGTAAAACTACTACTGCCTCGATGATACAGTCGATACTTGAAAAGGGCGGTATTAAGACTGGCATTATAGGAACTCTTGGCATTCTCTATGATGGAAAGGTCTTCAAAACAGCTAATACAACTCCGGAATCCTATGAAATACAAAAATATGTAATGCCATGCAATTTGTTTTTCTACGCCGTCAAAACTCAGTCCGCCAAGCACTAAACAAATTCCGACCGCAGCGGAAAACATTCCAAAACCAACAAGCATTCCAATTAAATATTCTTTGACTGCATTTGATTTTCTGAATCCCATTGACGCCAAAGAACGCTTTTCATAACGCTTACAATACACTATTGAAGCAATCGTCACGCAGACTGTAGCAACCAGCGACAGCACTACAATATTATCAGGTAATCCCGTTGTTGCAAAAGCCTTAATCTTACTCGTCAGTTCTTCAATACCTATGGTGCCTTCGCTATATTGTTTGGTAAGCGTTTGTACTTCCTCGCTGCCAAACATAAATTTCATCATTGGTGCCCCTAAGATAAGCATTTCAAAAAGACAGCCTACTATAAAAACAACAATAAAACTTGAAATTTGTATAATTGGCGATATGCTTTTGCCCTGCTTTGCCTCTTCAATAAGTTTTGGTTTATCTAAGTTGATTTTTAAACTCATAAAAAATCCCCTTAATTTTATTTTGAAAACATTATATTTTCATTATTAAACATTTTTGTCAATATTACAAGTCCGCCGCATGAGCAAATTAAATTGATTAATATAGTAACTGCAATATTAACAGGCACTGCATTAAAAGAAAAAATACCAATCATAGACTGCACGGCATTATAAACGGGAATCAAATACCATACGACTTCTGTCTTTGCTTCTGTCGAATACATTGACGCAAAGCTTACAATCATTACTACAATCATCATAGGCATAACAAGTGTGGACGCCTCTTTTACAGTCTTTGCAAATGTCGAGAATATAGAAATTAAAGTAATAAACAAAATTACAGTAGACAAAATAATCAGGATTAAAAATAAGTAATCCGTCACAGAATAATATACTGCCGAAATATTGTTCATGTCATTTTCCATGCCTTTCATTAACATTGGCATAGAAAGCATAGTTCCGATAAAGTTTGACATACCGCTGAGCAATGCCATAACAGACAGTGCCATTACCTTACCGATAATAATTTGATTTCTTGGAATAGGTGCAATGAGCAGAGTTGCCAACGTGCCTCTTTCCTTTTCGCCGGCAATGCTTTCCGGAGCAAGTGCCACGCATGAAGAGTACATTAATGTCATCAGAAGCATTGGAAGAACCATTGCAAACAGAGTTCCCGAAAGTTCTTCGTCATTAGCCGTATCATAACGAGCAGCGTCTTCCGGCGTAGCCGCATAGTTTATATTAAATACGTTGCTGAGCTGTTCCTCTACCGATGAAAGAATAGCGGTTGTTTCGGAAAAAGCGTTTCCCGACTTAACGTCTGCCGAGTTGTGATAAATTTCTACGTTCGGTGCGTTTTCACGCAAATTACCGCCGTTAAAGAGAGCTAAATTTTCATCAAAATTTTCGGGAAATACTATAAAGAGCTGATATTCTTTGTCGGAAATTTTTTTCTTAATATCGTCTGCCTGAGAAATATTGACTTCCTCTATTTCGTAGCGTTCCGGAGAAAAAGCCGTTTCTAATGAAGCCGGCATATTTACTACCGCTAACTTAAAAACATCGTCTTTGCTGTCAAAAGTAGAGGACATTGCTTGACCCATGACGCTGTACATTATAAAAATTACAAGTCCCGGCAAAATAACCGTTGTAAAAAGCAATCGCTTATCGCCGAAAAAACGTGCCATTTCCTTTTTGAAAACAACTAACGCTGCATTTTTCATACTTCGTCACCCTTCCTTTCTCTATAGATATCAAAAAATACGTCTTCCAAATTTTTCTTTGCCGTAAGAGTTTTCAAGTCCTCGCAAACAACCATTTGACCGTCAATAATAATCCCTACTCTGTCGCATATTTTCTCAATCAAATTAAAAATATGCGTTGACACAATAACAGTTTTTCCTCTGCTTTTCAGTTCAAGCAGAAAATCCGTTACAACTTTTGCTGTGATTACGTCAAGTCCGTTTGTAGGTTCGTCAAAAATAATAATGTCGGGGTCATGCACAAGCGAAACTACTAAAGAAGTTTTTTGTTTCATGCCCGTAGACAGATTAGCAACCTTAACTTCCGCAAATTTGTCAATACCGAACTTTTCAAATAATTCGGCTTTTCTCTTATCTCTTATTTCATCGGGAACTTTATGCAAATCCGAAAAAAAGTCAAACAAAAAATTCGGCGTAAAAAAGTCTTCCAATTTCAATTCGCTTGTCAAAAATCCGATTTTTCCCCTCACTTCATCGGGAGAATTAACAATGCTTGAACCGTCAATGAATGCGTCGCCGCCGTTCGGCTTAATGAGTGTGGCAAGCATTCGCAAAGTCGTTGTTTTGCCTGCTCCGTTGGGACCGAGCAGTCCGAATATTTCCCCCTCATATGCCGAAAAAGAAAGATTCTGAACTGCGGTTATAGTTTTACTGTTAGTTTTCTCGATTTTCTGCTGCTTAGCCGAAAGCTTAAAAGTTTTTGAAAGTCCTTCGACTTTAAGTATTTCTTTCGTTTCTTTCATACATAATTACCTCCTTCGCATAGAACCGTTTCACAACTGTATATTAACAGTATATACAGCTGTAACAGCTTTGTCAATAGAAATTTAATATTTATTCAAAAAAAAGCAATATTCTATGTTATAACAAAAAAATCCCTCGAAAAGAGGGATTTTTTATTTAGTTTACAAATTACTCTTCCGAAGTATCCTTATAATCTTCTTCTGTTTCACGAACAATATATATAGGACGATTTTTCGTTTCCAAATACGTCTTTGACAAATACATTCCCACTACTCCTATGCCGATTAACTGCACGCCGCCTAAAAAGACCATTATACATATGATAGTCGGAAAACCTGCCGTAGGGTCGCCGAAAATAAGAGCCTTTATAGCATAAAAGCAAGCCAGCACAAAAGCAATCATGCACACAATAAAGCCCATAATGGAAGAAACATACAACGGCGTTGTTGAAAATGCCATTATGCCCTCCATTGAGTATTTGAATAATTTCCAGAAAGACCACTTTGTTTCTCCTGCCGCACGTTCTACGTTAACGTACTCAAGCCACTTTGTCCGAAAGCCTACCCACCCGAATATGCCTTTTGAAAATCGGTTGTACTCCTGCATGGACAAAATTGCGTCAACCATTTTTCGGCACATAAGACGAAAATCTCTTGCCCCGTCAACAATATCCGCATCGCTCATTTTGTTTATGACACGATAGAACATTCTCGCAAAAAATGAGCGAATAGGCGGCTCGCCCTTTCGGGTAGTGCGGCGAGTTGCCGCGCAGTCATACTCGCCGCTGCGGACAAGCTCGTACATTTCGGGCAGCAATGACGGCGGGTCCTGCAAATCGGCGTCCATAATCGCCACATAATCACCTTTTGCCGCGCGAAGTCCGGCAAGCATTCCGGCTTCTTTGCCAAAATTTCGGGAAAATGAGATGAATCGCACAAGTTTATCTTTTTGGCTCAGCTTTTTCAGGATAGAGAGCGTTTTATCTTTCGAACCGTCGTCAACAAAAATCAGCTCGAATTTAACATCGCTCATCTCTTTTATTACTTTTTTCATTTCATTGTAAAATTTCAAAAGTACCTCCTGCTCATTATAGCAAGGCACTATTATAGAAATCAAGTCCATGACACACCTCCTGTTCGGAGCTTATACGGCGGCTTTCTCTTTATTATTTTTATTATTTTTTCTTTTGGAATCCCAAACGCACAGCCCTATAAAGCCGCCCAGTCCCATTACTCCCAAAATAAGACCGGATATAAAGCCTTCGGGCGTATAATACATTTCGACTTTATGCGTGCCTTTTGCAATATCAGCCGCCATAAAAGTATTCATAACGTCTTTTGTTTCAGCCGGTTTGCCGTCAATAAACAACTTCCAGCCTTTTTCATACGGAATAGATGTAAAAAACGTGCCGTCTGTCTTAGCGGTAATAGTACCGACAACGCTTGTGCTTGTGTATTTTTCAACTTTAAGTCCCTCGTCGGAAAGATTGTTGTATGCCTGTTCCAATACGTCGTCATTAAGATAAGCGACAACAATTTTGTTTGTGCCTTCCTGCTTTGCGTCAACAACAAGCTTTACGGTTTCGCCCTCGTGATAATAGCCGATTGGGAAAATATATCTTTGAGCGTCAACATAATAAGTATGCGACAAATGGTCGCTTACAGCCTTAATTTCATCGCTTGCGTGAATATTTGCCCACGCATACAGCATACCGTCCTTAGGAGCTTTGTAAGTTACGTCAATAGTGCCTTGCTTATATTTACTCGACGAATAACTATAAGAATAAACCTTGCCTTTTTCTTTTTTGTACGTCATATTTTGACAGTTAAATAAATACGGAGTAAGCACTGTGTAAACATCTTTTTTAATTCCTGTTGCCGCGCGGAC
>CACWIU010000096.1 GCA_902761025.1 uncultured Ruminococcus sp.
GCTGGGACACTTTCGGGAAAGCCGTTCCGTAAACTCGGCAAAGCTGAGCCTTTGAGGAATCTCCTCTCCAGTACGCACCCGTACAAGCCGTAAGCTTTATTGCCTTGACAGGAGAAACGCTCATAAGGTGAGGCCCCGCGCACAAGTCCGTAAAATCACCTTGTTTATAAAAAGTAATGTGTTCGCCCTTGTCAGCGTGTTCTTTTGCAAGCTCCACTTTGTAAGGCTCGTTCATGCTTTCGAGAAGTTCCATTGCCTCTTTCGGCGGAAGTTCAAAGCGTTCAAGCTCAAGACCGCTTTTTACAATGGCTTTCATTTCCTTTTCGATTGCTTCCAAGTCATCGGGAGAAAAAGATTTTTCCACATCGAAGTCATAATAAAAGCCGTTATCAATAGCGGGGCCAATCGCAAAGTGAGAATTGGGATACAAATGCTTTACTGCCTGAGCCAGCACGTGCGACGCCGTATGCCAAAAAGCTTTTTTTCCGTCTTCGTCGTCAAATGTTAATATTTCAAGCTTGCAGTCCTCTGTAAGCGGAGTTCTCAAATCACTTACAACCGAGTTAATCTTACATACGCAAGCAGCTTTATACAAACCCATACTAATTGATTTTGCAATTTCCGCAGGCGTAATATTTTCATCATACTGATTTACAATGCCGCCTTTTAATTCAACATTAATCATTATTTTTACACTCCTTTATTCTATAATATAACTATTTTTAAAAAATTTTGCTTTGCAAAATTTTTATGAGCAATATATCGTTAAGGGCTTCCCGCTTTTTGAAAAAAGCGGAAAAAAGCGTCCCTTAATAAAAAGGGACGCAAATATACTTTAAGCGTGGTTCCACCCAAATTCAGCACAAATAAATAAAATTAAAATTTAAATTTAAAATTAAATAATTTATGCCCTCTTTGCAACCTGTAACGCGGTCAGACGTTCTGCCTTATTTCGGCAAACTCTCAAAGGTGGTGTGCCTGCCGCTGCCGTTATACCCGATTTCAGCCCGCGTCGGATACTCTCTGAAAACGAACTCTGCAACAAGCCGTCCTTATCAACGATTTAACTTTAATTAAATTATGCGTTCATATTAACACAATTATCTTAATTTGTCAAGAGTAATTTTTTTACGATTCTCCATTGTCGCTTTCGGCACTTCCGGAACTTCCGTTATTTCCCGAGTCGTCGGACAGTTCCATAATTAACTGGTCGATTTTATCAAGCGTAGACATAGGCGTGTCCGATTCGTCTTCTTCAAAGTCTTCCGATTCATGCTCAGCCACAATATTAGGCAAATTACCCGTGGTGCGTTCCTTGACTTTTTGAGCAGCTTTTTCCATTCTGATTTTCTCAAACTCTGCCGTCACATATTTTGTGCTGCCTACGCCAAACGCAGCTTCGGGCTTATCTTCGGTTCCTTCTTTTTCTTCGTCTTCGTCGTAATCTTCTTCGCTGTCGTCATCATAATAAATCTCTGCCGCCTTAGCCTTAGTAATCATGCACGATGACAGCTTAAACAGTGAAAACAATGCGTATAAGCCAAGCATTCCTATCAAAAGCTTCGGCACAACCTGCCCAACGTCAAAACGCCCAAGCTCTCTATACGTGGCATTAACAGACGAGAAAACATAAACAAATGAGAATAACACAAATGTCATTCCGTAAACAAACGAAGATTTAACGGGGTTCTTAATTTCAACTCCGCTCAAAACCATAGCGTTCGAGAACAAAAACGCCGTCATAAACACCCATGCGAACACATCAAAAAACGCAAGGGACGGGGCTTCCTTACGGTGACTTATAAACACGTTTATCATGCCTGCCGCTCCCCATATTGTGGGCAAAAGCATAAACAGCCTTATCTTTTTCGCAACGTTAAATCCTACGAGCAAACCCATTCCGACAACTGCAAACAATAAAGCCGTGAGCAATCCTATTATCTCCATTATTAAACCGTTGCCCTCTGCCATTCCCGTCATTAAACTTACGGCGGAATCTACCCCAAGCAACAAACCCGACAACAACAAAAATATACCGCTCATTGGGTCGCTGTTAATATCGCAGTACGAATATGTCTTGCGGTCAATCAAGCTGAAAAACATAGTAAACAGAAATAAAACTGCCGCAAGAAACACGATAATCTCAGGCTCTGTTTTTTGATTTATCAAAAGAGCATATTTTCCGAACAGCGGCTGTGTAATCTCATCTCCCCCTGCAAATACAAGATGATAAAGATGAAGTAATACCGCCCCAACTGTTAACGGTACAAAAGCTACCCAACTTGCCTTTATTTTCATAATAATTTTATCGTCCTTTCCAATTCATGACTTAATATAAATCAATATATTTATTTAAAATATCTGCATAATCAAGCATTAATACGTATATAAATGAATTGTCGGAAACAAAACGCAGTCTGACAACTCTCTATCGAATACAATATTATAACAATTCATAAATTATGTCAATAGATAAATTTTAAATTTTCTGTTGACATAACGCACATATCAAAAAGAAAGGATTGTCAAAATGAATAAAAAATTTTTCTCCGTAATCATGGCTCTGATTTTAATTATGGGACTTATTCCCACCGTTTCAAGCAAAAATATATTGTCTGCTCTGCTCGCTCAAAACTCTCGGCAAGTTTTAAGTGAGTCCGTAATCAATGCCGATTTTAAAAATTACAAATTGCCTGAAAATCTAAAATTTACCGATATTTCATCACAAAAATCAACTTCTCGTTCGGCTAAATCTTTAATTTATTCAATAATCGGAGCTTTAGTTCCCGTTGACTTTACCGAAAACGAAGTGAAAGCTCTTGCAATCGCTGTTCATACGCAGCTTTGTCACGATAACGATTATGATTTATTGTCGATTGACACTCAAAACTCATTAAGTTTTCTTAACGAAAAAGCATTAAAACAAAAATTCGGGAACAACTGCACCACCTTATGCTCATATTGCGATAATGTTTACGAATGTATAATTTTTAAAAACGGCAGTCCTGCCGATTTAAAACTCCGATTTGACGGACAAGAACCAAGCCATACAAACCGTCTTATTAAAGCCAATCCATACAGTTCTTTATCTTCCGATTATTCTGTAGATACCGCATTTGACAAAGATGTTTTTTTTGCCAAACTAAAAGAGTTAAATTCAGAAATTGACACGTCAATTTCTCCTCAGCAGGCTGTCGGAGAAATAACTTACGACGAAAGCGGCAGCGTACAAACTATATCCATATGTAAAAAAGATTTTTCGGGAGAAGATATTGCAAAAGCGTTTTCTCTCCCTCATAAAAATTTCACGCTGCTTTACTCTCTTGACGAATTTCGCTTTACATCTTTAAAAAGCAATACTTTGTCAACAATTAATCCCGATATCGCTCACTTTATGTCGCTTCAAGGCAATACTTACAAAGAAATATTGTCATATGTCTTTAACTAAAAAAGCGTATCGAATTTTTGAATCAATAAGACCTGACTAAGAATTAAGTCGGAAAAAACACCGTTGCCGTCAAAAACTTCAAAAGCATTGCTTAAATTAGCCGTATCGGCAAGGCTCCTTGGAGCTATGGAATAGTCTGTCGCTTTCAGCATGGAAATATCAAATTCGCTGTCGCCTGCCGAAACGGTCGTATAGTATTCTTTATCCTTCGGCAAACGCAAAATAAACCGCAATACCGCATCTCCCTTTCCAAGCTTTTTAGGAACAACATAAACCTTAACGCCGTTGCTGAAAACATCAACTTTGTCCGTATCAAGACGCTGCGACAATCTCTCCACTGACAAAAGCGGCTCGCTGCTTTTTGTAAAAATAAACAGATTTCGTATATTTCTAACTTCAAAACTCCTGTTTTCGTCCTTAGTCATCAATTCTTCCGCAAGTTTAAGCTGCTCCTGACAATCTTCTATAAGCTCTAAGGAATCCTCATACCAGTTAATGTCTTCTTTGCCGTTTACTAACAGTACTCCCCCATTGCATACAAGAGCATATTTAGGCGTGCCGTATCCCAAGTCAATTCTTTCATATTGTTCTATTGTTCGTGTTGTGGTTGGAATAAGAATAACTTTATTATTAACTTCTTTCAGCAATTCCGCTGTTTTCGGCGTAATAAAAGAAACTTCTCTGTCCTGATATATTTCCGCACATATTTTGTCTTTTCCTATATCGTGCTTATATGAGTATATCATAGTATTGTCTAAATCAGTAAAAAAAACAACCATTATGTTTCCCCAATTCTTTTTATTTTATCTAATTTTATTAATCCTCTCTAAAAAGCAAAAAGCGTAAGTCATAAGACCTACGCTAAATCTGCTGAGTAAGATGTGATATTGACAGAACGTATGCGGTTTAAACCGCTATCATAAACTACAAATATGTTACCACATTTTAGTCATTTTGTCAATAATTCGTCATACAAAATTATGCACAATCTTACAGCGTGAAATTTGTAAAAATTCACTATAAGAATACTTTAACAAGCTTTTTATTATGACTTTTGGTCAATCACTTCATCTTGCTTGGTTTTTGTCAATAAAAGAATTACAATTCCAATCGCATAGACAATCGTAACGCCCAATCCGCCTTCAAGTCCGAAAGCTCCGCCGTTAATCAAGTCTTTTGAGTCAACAAATGTCATGTGCATAATACTTTTCATTTGTT
>CACWIU010000097.1 GCA_902761025.1 uncultured Ruminococcus sp.
AGAAGTATTCCTTAATTCGACGCCGGAACAGCTTGCGGAACTGGTTTACAGTAATGAGGGCGAAAAATACGAGTCTATTCCCAAAGCGGAAATCAAAGAATATTATCCGATGTCCTCAACTCAAAAGAGAACATATCTTATTCAGCAGCTGGAACCCGAATCGCTTGCCTATAATATGCCTTACAGCATGAAGATGACAGGCGAAGTATATCCCGATGAGCTTAAAGCTGCTCTTCAGGCTATGATAGATAGACACGAAATTCTCAGAACGGCATTTATTACCGTTGACGGCGAGCCGGTTCAGAAGATACTCGAAACAGCCGAATCTAATTTTGAGTATGTTTCAAGCAGTAAGTCGGACGAAGAACTTGTCGGAGAATATTTCCGCGCGTTTGATTTAAGCAATCCGCCGCTTGTAAGAGTAAAGCTTGTAAATAAAGGCGAGTATCATCTGTTCATGATGGATATGCACCATATTATTTCCGACGGAATGAGCCAAAGTATTTTTGTCAGCGAATTGACAGCTCTGTACAACGGAGAAGAGCTTGAACCCCTTACTCATCAGTATAAAGATTACAGCGAGTGGATGAGAACAAGAGATTTGAGCAGTCAGGAAGCGTATTGGAAAGAGCAGTTCGGCGAAGAAGCTCCCGTGCTTGATATGCCGCTTGATTTTGTCCGTCCTCAGGTGCAGAGTTACGACGGCGCGGCAGTGTCTTTGGTTACAGACGAAAAAGTATCGGACGGAATCAGAGAAATTTCCATGCGTACAGGCACTACGGAGTACATGATTTTCCTTGCGGCTTTAATGGTAACATTAAGCAAGTACAGCCGACAGGAAGATATAGTAATCGGAAGCCCGATAAGCGGAAGAACACACAGAGATACCGAAAAAATGCTCGGTATGTTCGTTAATACTCTTGCGATGAGAGGTTATCCCGAAGCAAATAAAACATTTGCACAATTCCTGAATGAAATTCGTGAAACTTGTCTTAACGCTTATGAAAATCAGGAGTATCCGTTTGAAGAGCTTGTAGAGTCCGTAACGGTACGCCGCGACATTTCCCGAAATCCGTTGTTTGACGTAATGCTTACAATGCAGAATAACGAAAGCGTTGACGTAAGCATCGGCAACGTAAGCATGGAATCCGCAGGCGGAGCGTCAAATGTTTTGGCAAAGTTTGATATGTCTTTTGACATTGTGCCGCTTGGCGAAAGATACGGTATTTTGCTGCAATTCTGTACGGCATTGTTTACGCAGGATACAGCCGAAAGAGTTATCGAGCATTTTGAGGAAGTTTTAAAGGCTGCCGTTAAAAATATTGATGTCAGAATTAAAGATATCAGTATGATAACAAAGCAGGAACGCCGTATTGTTAACTTGAAGTTTAATAATACTTCCGCATATTATCCGAAGAATGTTACCGTAGTTGACCTGCTTGAAGAAAAGGCTGAGGAAATTCCCGACAACATTGCGGTTAAGTATGACGGCGTAAACGTAACTTTCAGAGAACTTAACGCAAAAGCTAACCGTTTGGGCAACGCTCTCAGAAGCAGAGATATAGGAACAAATGACTTTGTTCTTCTGATTGCCGAAAGAAGCAATCAGATGCTCGAAGCAATCTACGGTATTTTGAAGTCGGGCGGAGCGTATGTGCCCGTTGACCCGAATACTCCAAACGAGAGAATTAAGTTTATGGCTGCCGACTGCGAAGCAAAAGCAATAGTTACTTTCGGAGTGGATTTGACATTTGAAACAGATATTGACGTGATTAAATACGAAGATATTGAAAATTCGAATTGGTCAGACGAAAATCCCGAAAGAATTACGGGCAGCAAAGACCTTGCGTATATTATTTATACTTCCGGAACAACAGGACAGCCAAAGGGCGTTATGATAAAGCACCGCGGACTTGTAAATCTTCTGAGCGCATATGAAAAGATTTACAATATGACTGAAAACGATGTTGTTCTACAGTTTGCAAGTTATTGTTTTGACCAGTCTGTATGGGACATTTTCAGCATTGTATGGAACGGAAACGCAGTTTGCGCAATTCCTGCCGATTATGTCAGAAATCCCGAAAAGCTTGCCGAATATATGAGAGATGAGGGCATAACTCTTACTTCCCTCACACCGGCATATATTAATATTCTTGACCCGAAAGATTTTAAAGGCTTGCGTCTTTTGGATTCGAGCGGCGAAGCAGGAAATCTTGAAACACTCCGCAAGTGGCGCAAAGCCGGAAAGCGTGTTATAAATACTTACGGTCCAACGGAAGTTACGGTAAACACCTCCAGCTACGAAGTATTTGAAGATTCTGAAAAGCTGCCGATAGGCAAACCCATTGACAACCTGCAGGCATATATACTCGACGGTGAAAAGCTCTGCGGTATCGGAGTGCCGGGAGAACTGTGCATTGCCGGCGACGGCGTTGCAAAAGGCTATTTGAACAGACCGGAGCTTACAAACGAAAAATTTGTCGACAGTCCGTTTGACGAGGGCAAAATGTACCGTTCGGGCGATTTGGCAAGGTGGCTTCCGGACGGAAACATTGAATACCTCGGAAGAATTGACGAACAAGTCAAAATCAGAGGATACAGAATTGAGCTTGGCGAAATTGAAACACGCATAAGAGAAATTGAAAACATTAAAGACTGCGCAGTTATCGCAAGACCCGACAGCACAGGCGACAAGGCAATTTTTGCGTATTATGTAAGCGAAAGTGAAATCAGCGTGTCGGAAATTCGCGATAAACTTAGCGAAACACTTCCGAATTATATGATACCTGCTTACATGATGCAGATTGAAAATATTCCGGTTACAAGAAACGGAAAACTTGACAGGCGGGCATTGCCGGAAATCGAAGCAAAAGCGTCCGATAACTACGAAGCTCCGAGAAATCAGGCGGAAGAAATCATCTGCGGTATCTTTGGAGAAATTCTCAATATTGCTCAGGTAGGCATTAACGATAATTTCTTTGAGCTTGGCGGACATTCGCTCAGAGCGACAAGGCTTGTTAATTCTATAGAAGAAAAAACGGGTGTAAAGATAGCGTTAAGAGAAATCTTTGTTTACTCTACTCCGAAAGAACTTGCGGAAATTATAGGACAGAGAGATATTCAAGAGTATCAGTCTATTCCAAAGGCTGAGGAAAAAGAATACTATCCGATGTCTTCCACTCAAAAGAGAACGTATCTTATTCAGCAGCTTGCTCCCGAATCAACCGTTTATAATATGCCGTTTAACAGAATAATGTCCGGCGAGGCTTATCCCGATAGGCTGCGTGACGCTCTTCAAAAGATGCTGGACAGACACGAAATTCTCAGAACAGCGTTTATGACTGTTAACGGCGAGCCTGTCCAGAAAATTCTTGACAGAGTCGAGGCTGATTTTGAGTATGCCGAAAGCGATAAGCCCGATGAGATTTTGATGTCGGAATTTTCAAGACCATTTGATTTGGGTACTCCGCCGCTTGTAAGAGTAAAATTAATCAATAAGGGTACTTATCATTTGTTCCTGCTTGACGCTCATCATATTATTTCCGACGGTATGAGCGAAAATATCTTTATAAACGAGCTGACCGCTTTGTACAACGGCGAAGAGCTTGAGCCTCTTACTCATCAGTACAAGGATTACAGCGAGTGGATGCGTACAAGAGATTTGAGCGTTCAGGAAGCGTATTGGAAAGAGCAGTTCAAAGACGAAGCTCCTGTTCTCGATATGCCGCTTGACCACAGCCGCCCGCAAATTCAAAGCTACGAGGGTTCGGCAGTTTCAATTATTACAGACGAAGACGTTTCGTCAGCCATTAAGAAATTGTCGGAAAAAACAGGTGCGACAGAATATATGATTTTCCTTGCGGCTCTTATGGTAACATTAAGCAAATACAGCCGTCAGGAAGATATTGTAATAGGCAGTCCTATCAGCGGAAGAACTCACAAAGACACCGAAAATATGCTTGGTATGTTTGTCAATACTCTTGCAATGAGAGGATATCCCGAAGCTAATAAGTCGTTTGAAGAATTTTTGAACGAAATTCGAGAAACGTGTCTTAACGCATACGAAAATCAAGAGTATCCGTTTGACGAGTTTGTCGAAGCCGTAACAACAAATCGTGATATGTCGAGAAATCCGTTGTTTGACGTTTTGCTTGTTATGCAGAATAACGAGCAAGTTTCAGCCGAAGTTCAGAATGCGGAAGCCGAAAGCGTTGCCGGCAGTCAAATGGCAACCGCAAAATTTGACATGACTTACAACATAAGTGCGTTCGGCGACAGATACGCTGTCGGTTTGGAGTTTTGCACGGCTATCTTTAACAAAGATACGGCTGTCCGCCTTTTAAATAATTTTGTCGAAGTTATTAAAAATGTAACTGCCGACTGCTCAAAGAAAATCGGCGACGTTGAAATGCTTACCGCCGAAGACAAAGAACTTATTCTGGACAAATTCAACCGCACTGAAACGAATTATCCGAAAAATAAAACGGCAGCGGAACTCTTTGACGAGCAAGCTGTTAAAAACTCCGATAAAATCGCTGTTTCATTTGAGGGCAGCAGTCTGACTTATTCGCAGCTCAACGCAAGAGCAAACAGTCTGGCTCATATTTTGCGTGAAATGGGCG
>CACWIU010000098.1 GCA_902761025.1 uncultured Ruminococcus sp.
GTATCGTTTTCCGTGATAAATCCGAGTTTTATGTTCTTCGTTTCGCCTTTTTTAAGACTGAGCTTTTCGTTTGCACTTGTTTCACAAACCTTGATCACAAACTCATAATCGAGGGTCTCGGAACCGTAGAAGAACTTGTTTTCATCATCAATGCACAAAACATTTGCGCCGAACGCCCTGCGAAGATTGTCGATATCCTCCTGCGCAGTCAGTTCGATATCGGCAACATAGAAATGCCGTGTCAATGTTACTGTCCTCATTGTTCCCAGATTATCTTCGTCGGCGTTATCATTTACAGTAAATTCGTTTTGCTTGATAAGATTACCGTATCCGTCAAAATAATTGCTGTACCCGGTTACGATGAAATCGCCCGTATCAAGCCCGTCGGCGTTATCCTGCTCCTTTACGGACGTTACCTTTGCCGTCACGGATACAGAGTTCTGATTGTAATCGGCAACGCTAAACTCTATGCTCTCGCCAACTTTAGCCTCGTGAACGTTGCCTGCGAAATATTCTTCTCTGAAACCTACTTCGGGGCCTTCTTCTTCCTTTGCATAATCACTCAGCGCTCCCGGAGCAGAATATTCCATTCCCTCAATCAAATCCGGGGGTGTCACGGTGTCAATGTCAGTATCCGGCTCTACCTCTGCTTTCTCGGTTATTTTCATTAACTCGTCATAATCGGTGCCGCTGCAGCGAACAAGACAGCCGTACTCGTCAAAGTACTTTAACGCAGCGTAAAACAGTTTATCGGTATTTTCTGCTTCCTTAAATGTGATGATAAGGGTCTTGTGTCCGTCGATTTCCGTTTCCTCTGTGTTCACAACATTTGTGTAGTCATAGTTGAAGTACTCGGTATAATAAATACATGCATTGAAATAAGTGTCAACAGCGTTATCTTCGTACGCATAACAAACACTGTCTGACCTGCCGTTTGCATAAGCCGCAGGCATATAGCCCAGCTTTAATTTCATAGGCTGATATTCGGCTGTGTCTGTGTTGCTGTTCTCAACTTTCACATTCAGACCGTATGTCCCTCTTCTCGAGGCTGTCAGTCCAAACATATCCGTAGCAGCCGCCGTCACGGTGAACGCTGTCAACACGGCTGCCGCCGCGCATAAAGCAGCTATCCTCTTTCGGTTCGTTCTGCGCAGACGCATGACCGGAGCTGCGTCAAGACTTTCAAGCGTGCTTACAACGCAGTTGTGAAATTCCTCGCTCGGTGTTTCGTAAACCTTTTTCAATTCTTCTTTTTTCATTATGAAAAACTAATTCTTCTTTTTTTTTTTTTTTAAACTCCCTTCAAATTTTGATTTCATTAATTAGATGCGTGGGAATTGAAAACGGTTCATTTTTTTTAGTTACAATAATGTAATTGTTTCAAAAAAACAAAAGCAAGCCGCTTTTTACAGACAGCATACTTTTTATAATTATTATAAATTATTTGTAAAAATTGTTAGTCTTTCCCACAAAGCCTGCTTTGCCGTTTGCGTTATATATAGTAAACGACAAAACAATATGAATGTGCAGTGTGCAACAGCTTTGAGCTTTGAGCAAATACTTATGTCGCTTACTATATAATTTTATTTTGTTTATTTGGACGAAGCTTTAATAATCATGTCAAGATTTGACGTTTGCTTGGAGTGAATTTAAAAAAAAAAATAAAATTATAATTTTTATTTTTTGTTTAAAATCTTACAGCCCTCTGTAAAAAATCTACAGAGGGCTATGTTTTATTTTTATTTTTATTTCTTTTTATTGGAGTTAATCATGTTGTCAAGCTCGCCTTTTACTCCCTGATTAGTTGATGTTGTATATGAGGAAGTCATTTTTGAAGAGTTTAAAGAATTTAAAGAATTTAAAGAATTAGAATTTTGTTTTATACTGTTTTTTGATGCTGCTCCGTTTTCTATCTCTGCGGCTGTTTGCTTTACTCGCTCGCTGTTGGAATCCTGCTTTTCCTGCTCGGGCTGTTTGTTTGTCGAATTTGCGGACGGAATCATCATTCCCGTATGGTCGGTTGTATATTCGCCTTTTGGCAAAAGTTCCGATATAGGCACTATTTCATAGCCTAAGTCCTGAATACATTCAATAATCATCGGGAGAGATTTTGCGGTATTTTTGCCGCCGTTGTGCATTAAGACGATTGAGCCGTTTTTTATATTGTTCTTTATTCTGCTGCACATTTCTTCTCCTGTAAGGTCTTTCCAGTCCAGAGAATCTACGTCCCATTGTATGCAGTACATATCCATGCTTTTTACGGTATCTACGACTTTATTGTCATAATCTCCGTAAGGCGGACGGAATAAAGTTGGCTTTTTGCCTGTTAATGCTTCTATTTCTTTATTGCAGGCTTCAATTTCTTTTCGAATTCCGTTTTCGTCAAGCTTAGTCATGTACGGGTGAGTATCCGAATGGTTGCCGACATCATGACCGGCTTTTGCAATGTTTTTGACATCTTCGGGATATTTTCTTACCCAATCGCCCACTAAAAAGAACGTGGCGTGCAAATTATATTGTTTAAGCGTATCGAGCAGGCTTTGCGTTTGCTCATTGCCCCATGCTGCGTCAAAACTGATACTTACTTTCTTTTGGTCGGTTTCCACACAATAGACAGGTATGCTTCTTTGAGCGGCATTTGCGGCAACGGCGACATCTCGGTCGGCAAATCGGAAAATACCCATGCAAAGCACCACAGCTAACGCTGCCGCTATTACGGCAAGTCTTTTACGGGTTAAAATAAAAACTTTCATTATACAGCGTCCCTCCCACTTTGTTTACTTTATTATTATGCTGAAAAAACTCTTTTTATTCCGGTGTGGGCAACGGTGGGCAACGCCCACGGGATACAACCCCTCCGTCAGTTTTCAAAGAAAACTGACACCTCCCCTTAAGGGGAGGCGTTCAAAACAAATCTTTTTTATTCTACATAAGAAATATAAAATCAATAAAATCAAATAACAGTTTCAACAAACTTTTTGTTACGGCTGTTATGTCAACAACAAAGCACGTCAACGATGTCCCGTAAACAACAAGTTTCCGGTCGGGGGTCGCCGTGCGGCGACGGGCAAGCTCCGTCGGGCTGTATTGTTAGCGACAGTCTTCGCCGCACAAAAAATTTTTACTTCCTCCCGACAACCAACCGGGGTTATAAAGTTGTGCAGCAAGCAAGCTCGCTTCGCGTATTTAATAAAAAAACAAGGGGGCAAAATGCTCCCTTGCTTTTTAGGAAAGAAAAATATGAAAAAGTATGGAAATGTCTTTTTTATTCGGCTGCTAACTCAGACTTACGCTGTTCAATTACTTTTTGTGCTACATTGCTCGGTGCGTCTTCGTAACGCACAAACTCAAATGTATATGAGCCTCTGCCCTGCGTTGCCTGTCTGAGAAATACCGAGAAATCGTGCATTTCTGCCATTGGCACTTCTGCGTCTATTTGCTGATAGCCCGATTCTGCCGGGGACATGCCCAAAACTCTGCCCCTGCGTTTGGTGATTTCACCCATGATATCGCCCATGTTGTTGTCCGGCACAATGGCTTCCAATGTTCCGATAGGCTCAAGCAATACCGGGTTTGCCTGCGGCATGCCGTTCTTATATGCGATTGACGCCGCTGTCTTGAACGCCATTTCAGACGAATCTACAGGGTGATACGAACCGTCGTACAACGTAGCTTTTAAGCCTACTACCGGATATCCTGCCAAAGGTCCTTTCGATATGCTGTCACGCAGACCCTTTTCTACTGCCGGGAAAAATCCTTTCGGAACCGAACCGCCTACTACTCGCTGGTCAAACAACAAGTCCTCGCCGTCATACGGTTCAAACTCTATCCAAACATCGCCAAACTGTCCGTGTCCGCCGGACTGCTTCTTATGTCTGCCCTGTACCTGTACTTTCTTCTTTATCGTTTCTCTATATGCTACTTTCGGCTGCTCAAGCGTTACGTCTATGCCGTATTTGCTCTTTAGCTTCGATACTACTACGTCAAGATGCTGCTCGCCTAAGCCCGACACTACCATTTGATGCGTTTCATGGTTGTTCTTGAACGACAATGTTCTGTCTTCTTCGCAAAGCTTTGTCAAGCCTTGTGCCACTTTGTCTTCGTCGCCCTTTTTCTTCGGGTATATCGCCATTGAATATGTTGAGTTCGGATACTCTATGCCGTCAAGCGTTACTTTTCTGATTGGAGAACACAATGTGTCGCCTGTGTTTGTATACAAAAGCTTCGGGATACAGCCGATATCTCCTGCTCCCACATATGTTGTGTCCTCTTGCTTCTTGCCTCGGGGAATCATGACTTTTGTAATTCTTTCGCTTTCCCCTGTTCTCATATTGATAAGCGGAGTATCTGTCGAAACTTTGCCCGACAATACTTTGAAATACGACAGCTTGCCTACAAATGGGTCTGATACTGTCTTAAATACCAATGCCGCCGTTGCTGCCGATGAGTTTACGCTCACTTCTACCGGCTCGCCGTTCGGGTCTGAACCTAATTCGCCGCCCTTTGCCGCTGCGTTAGGAGCAAGCCATACCAAACTGTTCAAGAACTGGTCTATTCCGTATGTCAACTGAGCATCGCCGCAGAATACCGGACATATTGAGCCGTCCTTTACTCCCTGCGAAACTCCGAGTATTATTTCTTCCGGCGTAAACTCTTCGCCCATTAGGAATTTATCCAAAAGCTCTTCGCTTGTTTCCGCTACGGCCTCTTTAATAGCGTTTCTCAAGCCCTCTAATCTGTCGCCCATATCCGGCAGCGGCACTTGCGTAAGCTTGCCTTTGTCATCGTATTTGTACGCTTTGTAGTCAAAAAGATTTACGTAAGTATTCGCCTGTCCGTTCTCTATATACGGTACTACTACGGGGCAAACCGAGGGTCCGAATTTGGACTTCAATGTTTCAAATACTCTGTAGAATCTCGCGCTTTCATCGCACAAGCCGTTAACAAAAAATACTTTCGTCAAGCCCTGAGCGTCCGCAAGCTTTACGGCTTTTTCCGTGCCTATACTTACTCCGCTCTTGCCCGATACTACTATAACGGCAGTGTCCGCCGCGCGCATGCCCTCATATAATCCTCCCTGAAAATCTAACAGTCCGGGAGTGTCTATAATGTTTATCTTGTTGCCTTTCCACTCTATGGGCGCAATGGAAGATACTACGGATACTTTTCTCTTGATTTCTTCGGGGTCAAAGTCAAGGTTCGTGTTGCCGTCCTCTATTCTGCCCAATCTGTCGGATGCTCCCGACAGGTAAAGCATTGCTTCGGCAAGCGATGTCTTGCCGCATGAACCGTGTCCCGCAAGAGCAATATTAAAAATCTTGTTAGGTTCGTACTGTTTCAACTCGAAATTTCTCCTTTCGGTTATCTATTATATCACACTGGGAAATTATAATGCTGTCAAAGGATTATTTTACTCGAATCTGACGCTATATCATACTCATACTTCATCAGCTTATACCCCACTTATTATTTATTATATCATGTTTGCACAAAAAAGCAACGGTCTTTTTAATGTTTTTATAAAATTAACTCATTGCACTAAAATTACTACTGCCATTTGTATTCATTGCACAAATTTTCTTTAATTCTTTAATATTTAGTTAAGCTTTTGTGAACTACCCATTGTCTAAAGCCAATGGGCTTCCTGCTTCATCGTCCTCGTAACCTACTAACTCCACAGGCGTAAATTCGGGCTGAACCGTCCCT
>CACWIU010000099.1 GCA_902761025.1 uncultured Ruminococcus sp.
TAAAAAATCAAAAAATAAAGTGTTTGGACAAAACCAAACACTTTACTTGGTGGGAACAATAGGGCTCGAACCTATGACCCTCTGCTTGTAAGGCAGATGCTCTCCCAGCTGAGCTATGCTCCCGAGGACAGTTATTATTATATCACGCTTTTTAAAAAAAGTTGTTAACAAATTGTGAACTTTTCATTTTTCATAAAATTTTTTTTGATAACACTAAAAGCACAATATAACAATAATATTAAATTTAATCGTCCGCTCCCTCTTCGTCCAGCATTTTTTTGTAACTCTCCAACTGCCTTTTTTTCTCGTTTCGGTCATAGATATTCATTAATTCTTCTCGCTCTTCATCGGAATCACATAAGTAAACCAAATTTAACGCTGAAAACATGACCAAAGAATCATACGACATTTTTTTATGGTTAAAATCTTCGCTTAAAAGACTTTCGTCAGAAAGTCTGTGTAAAGCGTCCGTTAGCGGCTGCGGCAATTTATCCGTAACAAATTTGCCGCATTGTTCTATAACATATGCCACTTCTGTAAAAGTTTTTTTATCAATTTCGGCGCATTCATCAGGCTTTATGTATTGTATGCTTTCCAATGTTTCTTTACATTTTTTTAATACTCTTTTATGCTCTTCGGTCATAATATTTCATCTCCATTTTTAATTTACAATTACAGCCTGTCGAGGTTTAAGCCACGCCCCCTGCATACAATGACTATACTACTAAGCTGCGAATAGTGAAATAAAAAACTCGGATATAAAAAGATTATCTTGTATATCCGAATTTTTTTATTTATTAAAATCAACTGTTAGTTTAACATACTTCCGAGCATAAATCCCAATATGAAATCACCATCGCCGACTTGGTCAACAGTAACCAGCTCTCCTCCCTGCTTTTTGCAGGCATACATCTTGACATTCTCAGCTTCTGCAAGAAACATACACTTGATCTTTAAACCGTCGGGTTCAAGCACTGCCATGATTCTCTTTCCGTTTTCATCTGCATTTGTTCCAAGAATAGCAAGTGTATTAAACATACCGTCCTCTTTATCGACTTCTACACCGTCCACCAACAAGGTACCTTTCATTTTTTTGTTGTGACATTCGATTTTATGATTTTTATAATATGTATAAAATGTTTTTGTTTCCTTGTCGTATGATGTTTCAAGAGGCTTGCCTACCATACATGCACAGTGATAATCCGAATAACGTATAACTGCATGAAGCTCAGGTTCAATCGGTATCTCGCCTTCAATACCTGTATAAAGTAAATGCATACCCGGCTTATTTTTCGCAACCGGCTTTCCGTCAATTACAAGCTGCTCCGCTTCTTCGTTTATAAAAACGATATCATGCTCGTTCCACTTGCCTGCAAAATATTTTGAATCCATTTAATTTACCTTCTTTCTTAATAGTTTGATTGCAAAACAAATCTTACTGCTATAGCGTATCATAAAAAAATAAATTTGTCAACTATTTATTATAAGGCAGATTACATTCGCAGGCAATACCGCTTTTACATTTATAGCAGACGACATAAGATTTTTCTTTATAAATCCACTGTTCGCCGCACTCCCCCCTTTCCCTTGCGGGAAACGGGGGGAGTGGTATGGGTGACTTGAACTGACGAGAAAGAAGTCAACCAAATTTGATAGATTAAGTTTTGGATAGCAAAAAATCAATTTTTTAAAGCTCAAGCGAAAACTCTAATAATATTTTAAGAAAATTATTTTAGATTTTACATCTTTTTAGGTTCGCTGTATTCAACGCCGAAAGTTTCGACAGTAACGGACTTCATAACTTGGGGATTAATGGGCTTGTCATTGTAGTTGGTTCTGCACTCGGCAATCTCGTTAACAACGTCCATACCCTCTATAACCTTGCCGAAAGCTGCGTACTGTCCGTCCAAGTGAGGAGCTTTTTTGTGCATAATAAAGAACTGCGAGCCTGCGGAATTGGGATTCATTGCTCTTGCCATAGAAAGCACGCCTGCGTCATGAGCCAAGTCATTTTTAACGCCGTTTATGCTAAATTCGCCCTTAATGCCGTAGCCGGGTCCCCCCGTGCCTGTTCCGTTAGGACAGCCGCCCTGAATCATAAAGCCCTTGATTACGCGGTGAAAAGTCAACCCGTTATAAAAGCCTTTTTTAACAAGCGATATAAAATTATTGACTGTGTTGGGGGCAATCTCGGGATAAAGCTCCGCTTTGATTTTTTTGCCGTTTGCCATTTCAAATGTTACAACAGGATTTGCCATAATAAATTTAACTCCCTTTCTTTCATAAAATCCATAAAATCATAAAAAATACACAAAATATAAAACACGCTTTTTTTATTATAGCAAAAAATCACAAAAAAATCAACACATTTTTTCCAAAGCTCCAAAGCCTATAATATTGCACAAACTCAGCTTTTAATTTTAACTAAAGAGTTGTCATTATCTATAATTTTAGACATAAGCAAGAACAGAAAGTACACACCGTAAAAAAGCAGGGTATAATTTGAACGAGAATTTAGCAGAACATAAAACCCTGCAAATGAAACGGGCAATATAAACACTGCCGTTAAGACAGTCATTACTGTTTGAACGGTTTTCAGAGAAAAATGATTTTTTAAAAAAATTTCAACGAGCTGTCCTCCGTCCGTTGTTTCCATGGGAAGCAAATTAAAAACACATAAGATACCGCTTATAACAGCAAAGTCATAAAAATAATTATATTTATAAATAAAATATGCTGTTCCAAAAACAAGGCTTATAATAAGATTAGCCATTGGACCCGCAAGAATTACGGCGATATCCTGCTTATACGAGCGATTTTCTTTCATTCTGTCAGAAATCACTATGTCAATTAAATTAATTTTGATATTTATTTCACTGCTCCCGAAATGCAGTATCATGATAATGTGACCCAATTCATGGCAAATTATACACAATGCGGCAATTATGTATCTGTCATTGCGGCACAGTATCACAGCCATACAAAGCATAGCGACCGTTACATAACCGCATGAAAACTTAAATTTACCAATCCTGAGTTTCGGTTTTATCTTCGAGGAATTGAGCGTTATTTTCATTTTTGATATCAATAATAATCGAATTATTCATCTGATTGAAATACCATTGCCGTATTTTTTCGTAAGTTTCCCCTCCGAACGATTTTATTAAAAAAGCGGAAACTGCTATTAAAATACATACGACCAGCTGAAGCGTAAGAACATTTTCTTTTTTTATATTAATTTCCGGAATAATATTTTTATCAATATCAACAAGATTATTTTCTTCAAGGGAATTTTGAGAAATTTCGAATTTAACATCTTTTCCGCAATACTGCTGAGAAGTAATAAATCCGTCTTTTTCGGTAAAAGTAACGCCCTGTTCGGACAAAACGGCATTTCCCTCATTCACGCTATACTCGATGTTGTCATATCGTCCCAAAATACAGCCTCCTCTGCTTTTGACTACTGTATTTTAAATATATGTTCGCAACGTTGTTTTTATACGTTTGCAGAGCCGTAAAACAAAAAAAGCTCCTCGAAACCAATCGAGGAGTTTATCAAAGAGGCGTCACCCGGATTTGAACCGGGGAATGAGAGTTTTGCAGACTCTTGCCTTACCACTTGGCTATAACGCCGTTTTATATTTTAAAATTAAAAGAGCGGATGACGGGGCTCGAACCCGCTACCTCCACCTTGGCAAGGTGGCGCTCTACCAGATGAGCTACATCCGCATTTTTCTTAAAAACTTATATTTTATTATATGCAAAAGGATTCAAAGTTATTACTTTTGAACGAATCCTTTTGCAAGTGCCTCCGGGCGGAATCGAACCACCGACACGGGGATTTTCAGTCCCCTGCTCTACCGACTGAGCTACAGAGGCAAATTGGCGACCCGAAACGGGCTCGAACCGTCGACCTCTAGCGTGACAGGCTAGCGTTCTAACCAACTGAACTACCGGGCCATTTATGGTGGGAACAATAGGGCTCGAACCTATGACCCTCTGCTTGTAAGGCAGATGCTCTCCCAGCTGAGCTATGCTCCCATTTGTTTTTTGTTGCCGTGTCTTTCAGCAACGTATATTATAATACACTATTTTCTCTGTTTTGTCAATACCTTTTTAAAAATTTTTTTCCGCTTTTTCCGCTTTTTTGAAAAAAAGCTTGGCAAAAAACTTTTCCGTTTTTTGAAAAAAGCTCCCTGACAGAAATCAGAAAGCTTTTAAAGAGGCGTCACCCGGATTTGAACCGGGGAATGAGAGTTTTGCAGACTCTTGCCTTACCACTTGGCTATAACGCCATA
>CACWIU010000100.1 GCA_902761025.1 uncultured Ruminococcus sp.
ATATTTGTATATTTTTTGAGTATTTTAGACGCAATCATGTAAATTAACATTCCCACAATGCCTCCCAACGTATTATTTATTACATCGTTAATGTCGCAGCAGCCTATGCCGAATGCGTACTGACAAGCTTCGTAAATTACGCTTGTTACGCACATTATTAAAATGCACTTTGCCGTGTGCAAATTATCCTTTACTGCTCCCATATACATTCCAAAAGGAACAAACGCCATAATATTTAAAGTCACATCATTTTTAGTCAAGTCGGAAATTGTTTTTAAACTTGCTATATTTAAACAATGTGGTTTTATTATAATCTGATGCACTTTAGGCAAATCCGAAAAATTTAATTTAAGCTTAAACAAAATCCCCCATGTAAGCATTACTAAATATACCCCGAAAAAAAATTCGGTGATTTTTTTATTTCCAAAAGAATTTATGCGTTCCCGTTCCATAATAAAATAACCCTTTCCAAAACATAATCTTCAACAACATATTTATAATACTACAAAAAATTACAAATCTTGTGAAAAAGCTGTAAATTATATGACATGAATAAAATTAATTTTTTAAATTATTTTTTTCTAACCATTGCAATTTTATTTGCAATAAGTTATACTAAGCTTACGGGGGTGGTTGCATTGGGAAAACAAAACACGCACAATACCGCTATAATTCATAAAATAGCAGCGGAAATGTTGGATTCTTCAAGACTTCATCAAACTAAAACTTTTATGCAGCACGGGAAAATCAGCGTGTTTGCTCATTGCGTTTCAGTTGCCGCAATGAGTATTAAAATTGCTAATTTTTTAAAATTGAATGTTGATAAAAAATCTCTTATCAGAGGAGCTTTGCTCCACGATTACTTTCTTTATGACTGGCACGACACTAACAACAAGTATCACAGACTGCACGGGTTTACTCACCCGTCTACCGCTTTGAAAAATGCTTCGCAGGACTTTGAACTTTCTCATAAAGAGAAAGATATTATTGTTCATCATATGTTTCCGCTTGTTCCAATACCGCCGAAATGCCGTGAGGCTTGGATAGTCTGCCTTGCGGACAAGATTTGTGCGTTGGACGAAACTCTTTTTCACAGATAGTATACTATTTACATAAACAAATCAAGGGGAGAACCGCTTGCAGCCGGTTCTCCCCCTCCCGCTTTTTGAAAAAAGCGGGGCAAAAACTTTAAATTATTTTTTGCAGCCGCCGCAGCATGAGCAATCGCCGCAGCATTCGCCTTTCTTGAATTTTTTGAAAGTTTTTATTGCCGCCGCAATTATAATTACTGAAATGACGACTATAAGAATAATGTCAATTATGTTCATTTATACCACTCCCAACAAAACGCCGCCAAGGTGAACAAGCAACGCCGCAATCCATGCTATTGCACATTGCCACAAAACTAATATTACTGCCCATTTTCCGCCTAACTCCCTTTTAACAGACGCTATCGCCGCCACGCATGGAGTATACAATAATGAAAACACTAACAAACATGCTGCCGAAAGAGTTGTCATTGCACTTTCAAGACTTTCTCCATAAAGAATATTCAGAGTTGTTACAACGCTTTCCTTTGCCATAAATCCGCTTATCAAAGATACAAGTATTCTCCAATCTCCCAAGCCTATCGGTTTCATAAGCGGAACAAAAAACTCCGTTATGTTTGCCAATATGCTATATTGAGCGTCGTTGACCATATTAAGCTGAAAGTCAAATTTTTGCAAAAACCAAATTAACGCTGTGGCAACAAGTATTACGGAAAAGGCTTTCTGTAAAAAGTCTTTTGCCTTTTCCCACAAAAGCTGGGCTACGTTGCGAACGCCCGGCAAACGATAATTAGGCAGCTCCATTACAAACGGAACAGGCTCGCCTCTGAATAAATATGATTTGTAAAATAATGCAACAATTATTCCTAAAAGTATTCCCACTAAATAAAGCAGAAGAATAATTAAAAAAGCATGATTCGGGAAAAATACGCTTATAAAAAATCCGTAAATCGGCAGCTTTGCCGTACAGCTCATAAACGGAGTAAGCAATATTGTCATTTTTCTGTCACGCTCGCTCGGAAGAGTTCTCGTGGCCATAACGGCCGGCACCGAACACCCGAAACCTATCAGAAGCGGAACGATACTTCGCCCCGACAAGCCTATTTTCCTTAACAGCTTATCCATAAAAAATGCTACTCTCGCTATATATCCGCTGTCCTCAAGTATCGATAGAAAGAAAAACAAAGTAACGATAACGGGCAAAAAGCTCAGCACACTTCCGACGCCCTCGAATATTCCGTCAATAATAAAGCTGCGAATAACATCGTTGACTTGTCCCTCGGTTAGCAGACTGTCCGCAAGCTCGGTCAATGCTCCGATACCCCTTGCGGTTAAATCTTGTAACCACGCTCCTATTATGTTAAATGTCAGCCAAAATATAAGAGCCATTATTGCTATAAATACGGGGACTGCCGTATATTTTCCCGTTAGTACCGTATCAAGGCGGCGGCTTCTGGCTCTCTCTTTGCTTTCGACAGGCTTTGTTACCGTATCGCCGCAAAGACGAATTATAAAAGAAAATCGCATATCGGCTATTGCCGCACTTCGGTCAAGCCCTCTCTCTTTTTCCATTTGAAGAACAATATGCTCAATAGTTTCTTTTTCATTTGCTTCAAGTTTAAGCTGCTTGATTATAAGCTCGTCGCCCTCGACAATCTTACTTGCGGAAAAACGCAGCGGAAGTTCCGCTTGCTCCGCTCTCGCTTCAATCAAATGACATATGCTGTGCAGACAGCGATGTACTGCTCCGCCGTTCTCGCTTTTATCGCAAAAATCTTGTCTTAAAGGTCTTTCCTGATATTTTGCGATATGTACCGCATGCTCAATCAACTCTTCAATGCCAAAGTTTTTGGCGGCTGATATAGGCACAACAGGCACTCCCAAAAGCTGTTCCATTTGGTTAATGTCAACGCTGCCGCCGTTCGAAGTAAGCTCGTCCATCATATTAAGAGCAACTACCATTGGAATATTCATTTCCAACAGCTGCATTGTTAAATAAAGATTTCTTTCTATATTTGTAGCGTCTAAAATATTGATAATTGCATGGGGTTTTTCGTCAAGCACAAAATTACGCGACACAATTTCCTCGCCGGTGTACGGTGACATTGAATATATTCCGGGCAAATCGGTTATTTTAGTATTGGGATAACCTTTTATTTCACCGTCCTTTCGGTCAACTGTAACTCCGGGGAAGTTTCCGACATGCTGCTTTGAACCCGTCAGGCGATTAAACAGCGTAGTCTTGCCGCAGTTCTGATTCCCGACTAAAGCAAATGTAAGTACTGTTCCGTCCGGCAATGGAGTTCCGCTGCCTTTCGGGTGAAATTTGCCGCCCTCGCCTAATCCGGGGTGATGAGTTTTATTTTTATTTGTTTTTTTATCGGATTTCTGCTTTTTTTCGGCAGGCAAAACTTCAATATTTTCGGCATCAGCCAATCTCAAAGTAAGCGAGTACCCATGAAGAGTTAATTCCATTGGGTCGCCCATAGGGGCATATTTTACAACGGTCACTTCCGTTTCGGGTATAAGTCCCATGTCAAGAAAATGCTGTCTTAATGCTCCGTCACCGCCTAATTTTTTTATTTTTGCACTCTGTCCTATTTTTAAATCTTTTAGCGTCATTTTTTATTCTCCTCATGAGAAGTTAGCAACATTTAACTAAATATTATATATTATTTATTGATTTTTGTCAAGAGTTTAATTGTTAGTTTATACATCTCCCTCAAAAAAACAAAAAGTTGACACTTAGCAAGGGGAGTGATATAATCAATTTATGTTTCAGAGAAAGGAATTTTTTATTATGAGAATCGCGGTAACTTACGAAAACGGAAAAATTTTTCAACACTTCGGACATACGGAACAGTTTAAGCTTTATGAAGTTGAAAACAATAAAATCTTATCGTCACAAATAGTAAATACTAACGGAGCAGGTCACGGAGCTTTAGCAGGCTTTTTGAAAAATGCAAATGCAGACGTGTTAATTTGCGGCGGTATCGGCGGCGGAGCTGTAATGGCAATGAATCAAGCCAACATTAAAGTATATGCCGGAAACATTGGAAATGCGGACGAGGCTGTACAGAAGTTTGTATCCGGCACGCTTGCACAAAATACCGAAGCAACTTGTAATCATCACGACCATGAGCATGGAGAAGGTCATTCGTGCGGTCATAACTGCGGAGAGCATTAATTAAAATGAAAATTGTCACTTTAGTTGAAAACACTTCCGCAAACAATGCTTTTATTGCCGAGCATGGACTTTGTCTTTATATTGAAACGGAAAATCACAAACTTCTTTCAGATACGGGACAAACGGACGCTGTTCTGAAAAATGCGGATACGCTGGGCATTGACCTTTCTCTTGTGGATACGGTTATTCTCAGCCATGGGCATTATGACCACGCAGGCGGTATTTTGCCGCTTGCGTCACGCAATAAAACCGCCGATATTTATATGCAGAAATCAGCTGCCGAACCCCATTTTAATTTAGAAAGATATAACGGCATTGACCCTAAAATTCTTGACCTGCCAAATCTGCATTTGCTTGACGGAGATTTAAAAATTGATGACGAACTCTTTATTTTCACGGGAATTAAAGGCACAAAATGCCGCCCCGAGGGCAACAAAAAATTGCTGTGTCTGAAAAACGGCAAAAAAGTTCCCGATGACTTCCGACACGAGCAATGTCTTGTCATTACTCAAAACGGAAAGCATTATTTAATTTCAGGCTGCGCTCATAACGGCATACTGAATATTCTTGAATGTTATAAAAATATATTCGGAAATAATCCCGATTATGTTATCAGCGGATTTCACATGATGAAGCGTGACGGCAAATACACTTCGGAAGAAAAGAGCATTATTTCTCAAACTGCAAAAGAGCTTTCAAAAATGAATACTGTCTTTTACAGCGGACATTGTACGGGCATTCCTGCGTTTGAGATTATGAAAGATATTATGGGAGAACAGCTTTTTGCGATTCACAGCGGCGAAGAAATTAAATTAATTTAATTTCACAAATTAATAAACATTTTTCAAATTTGTATTTTTAATATTATTTTGTGGGGGAAAAATACTTATGAAGTTTAAGACAAGGCTAATAGTTAGCGGACTTGTTGTTTGGGTAACATTCATGTGCTTTTTTCTGTTTTCAAATACAGGTATGTTTATCAGCAAACTGTCCAATGGGATTTGTGATTATCAGAATATGACGGCAGCCGATATGAAAAAAAATCTGCCTGTAAAGGGTCAATGCTATCTTGTGATTGATTGTGTCGGAAGTTACATTACCGAAGAAACTTACCGTTTTACAGACGCAAAAACCGAACACACAAGTGCTTATTATTATGTTATTCCTCTTGACGATGAGCATTTAATGTTAATGAAAACATCTGCAAACTCCGCTTTAACCACCATGGCTGACCAAATGATAGACGCTTTTTGGTATGAAGATTCGGAATATTTG
>CACWIU010000101.1 GCA_902761025.1 uncultured Ruminococcus sp.
GCTTGTTTCAACTTTAGGCCCGATAATACATAATAATCAAGTTGTTGAAGAACTTGAGGGTAAGGGAGTTACTGTTGTTAACGACCTGTTTCAGGCTGATAAAAGCAGAACTCTCGTTATTCGTTCTCACGGTGTCAGTCGTGACGTATATAGTTATCTTCAAAAAGAAAATATTAGCTATGTGGACGCAACTTGTCCGTTTGTGATGAAAATTCATAAAATTGTTTCCGAACAATCTCGGGCAGGCAAAGTTGTTCTGATAGCCGGTGACAGCAGCCACCCCGAAGTTCAGGGAATAATCGGACATTGTCAAGGAGAGTATCACACTTTTTGCAATGAAGCGGAATTGTTGCGGTTGGCTGAGGAGTTTCCCGACTTGAAAGAAAAAGAGGTTTGCGTAGTCGCGCAAACCACTTTTGATGTAAAAGAATGGAAAAATTATTTAAAATATTTGAAAAAACTATATACAAAATCAAAATTTTTTGATACAATATGTAATGCGACCTCACAAAGACAAATTGATGCAAATGAGTTGGCAAGTAAATCTGATTTAATGATTGTAATAGGTGGACGTCACAGTTCCAACACAAATAAGCTGTATGCAATATGCAAAGCAGCGTGTGAAAGAACTTATTTGATTGAAACTGCTGCCGAGCTTGAGCAGATTTCTTTCCGGGGGGACAACAAAATAGGCATTACTGCCGGAGCATCGACGCCGGCAAGTATAATTAAGGAGGTACTGGATAGAATGAGTGTTAAATCCGGTGATGTAGTTGAAAACAAAGCAGAGAACGCAGAGAACTTTGAGGAGATGTTGGAAGAGAACCTCAAAAATTTAAATACAAACGATAAGGTTCGCGGTACCGTTGTAAGCATAGAGCCGAATACGGTTTACGTAGACCTTGACAGAAAGACGAGTTAGATCTTTTGATTATGCGTACCAACGATCAAGAGGGAATGATTATGCTGTCTAAAAAGCGTGTCGATGCTACCAAGGGTTGGGACGTTTTTGAAAAGGCTCTTGAAGATAACGAGATTCTCACAGGTACGGTTACAGAAATCGTAAAAGGCGGAATTATCGTTGTTTCCAATTCTATCAGAGTTTTTGTTCCTGCATCGCACGCAACTGCATCAAGGAATGAATCATTGGAAAATCTGCTCAAGACCGAAGTTGAATTCCGTCTTTTGGAAATCAATAAGCAGAGAAGAAGAGCGGTAGGTTCTATTCGCAATGTAATTAAAGAAAAGAACAAGGCAGCTAAAGAGGCATTTTGGAACAGCGTTGAAGTAGGCAAGAAATATACCGGCACAGTAAAGTCACTTACAAGCTATGGAGCTTTTGTTGATATCGGCGGAGTTGACGGTATGATACATATTTCCGAGCTTTCCTGGACAAGAGTAAAAGACCCCTCGGAAGTAGTTAAAATCGGCGATGTTGTAGAAGTTTACGTAAAGGGTATTGATACCGAAAAGGGCAATATTTCTCTTGGTTACAGAAAAGAAGAGGATAACCCGTGGAATAAATTTATGGCAAATTACAGCGTGGGCGATGTTATTGACGTTACAGTCGACGGTATGAGCTCATTCGGAGCATTTGCCGTAATAATTCCTGGCGTAAAAGGTTTGATTCACATTTCACAGATTGCAAACCGCAGAATCGAAAAGCCTCAGGACGAGCTTAAAGTTGGTCAGGTAGTAAAAGCAAAGATTACTGAAATCAACGAAGAAAAGAAAAGAGTTTCTCTTTCAATTCGAGCTGTCCTTAATGACGCAGCAGCGCAGGCGCAGGCAGAAGCAGCCGAGGAAACAGACGAACCTGCAGAGTAATATATCGGTTACGGTAACGGAAGGCATCCGCAAGGGTGCCTTCTTATGCTATTACAAATTTTAAGATTTTAAGGAGGTTTTTTATGAGTTACAAAGAAGAATTTTTGTCAATATTTGAAGAAAACGTTAGTCGGCAAGGTTCAAAAGAGCTTTTGGACTGGATGGAAAAGACAGATTTTTTTACAGCTCCTGCAAGTACCAAGTATCACTGCGCTTGTCCCGAAGGACTTGTAATGCATAGCCTGAGTGTTTATCATACTATGGTTGAAAAGCATTTTGACGAAGAAACAGATACATTGGAAAGCTTTGCTATATGCGCTCTGCTGCATGATTTATGCAAAGCTCAATTCTACAAAGTATCTTCGCGCAATGTGAAAAACGATGAAACGGGCAAGTGGGAATCCGTTCCGTTTTATGCAATAGAGGACAGATTTCCGTACGGACACGGCGAAAAATCCGTATTTTTGATTGAACGGTTTATGCGGTTAAAATCAGCCGAAGCGATAGCAATTCGCTGGCATATGGGCGGGTTTGACGACCCGAACGGACACTATTTAAGTCAGGCTTTTGACAAATATCCTTTGGCTGTAAAGCTTCATTTGGCTGATTTGGAGTCGACATATCTCAGAGAAAAGAATACTTCCGTAATACGCAGGAAATAATAAAACAGGGTGATAGAAAATGAATCTTGAACAGGCAAAACATCGTGCCGAAGAGCTTACAGAAGAACTGAATTATCACAATGACAGGTATTATAATCAAGACTCTCCCGAAATCAGCGACTATGAGTACGACCAAATGCTGCGTGAGCTTGAACAAATCGAAGAACAGTTTCCGCAGTTACGCAAGGAAGACTCGCCGACACAAAGAGTGGGCGGCGAACGAGCAGAGAAATTTTCTCCTGTGGAACATATTGTCCCTATGGAAAGTTTGCACGATTCTTTTTCTTTTGACGAATTGAGAGATTTTGACCGAAAAGTCAGAGCAGTTATAACTTCTCCGTGTTATGTAGTTGAGCCGAAATTTGACGGACTTTCCGTTTCTGCGGAATATAGAAACGGAATATTTGTCAGAGGCTCTACAAGAGGCGACGGCAAAACGGGCGAAGACATTACTGATAACCTTAGAACAATCAGAACGCTTCCTTATCGTCTTGCAAAGCCCGTCGAATACCTTGAAGTACGCGGCGAAGTGTATATGTCAAACGAAAGCTTTATGGAATTGCTGAAATATCAAGAAGAGCATGAAGAAAAAGCTTTTAAAAATCCACGAAATGCGGCAGCCGGTTCATTGCGTCAAAAAGATTCAAAAATAACTGCCCAGAGGAAGCTTGACATATTTGTTTTTAATATTCAGCAAATAAACGGCGTTAAACTGAGCGGACACAAAGAATCTATAGATTATTTAGCCGAATTAGGTTTTCCGACAGCACCTTTTTATAATAAATATGTTAACATAGATGATGTGATAGCTGAAATTGAACGAATAGGAAACGAGCGAGGAGAATTTGATTTTCCTATTGACGGAGCAGTTGTTAAGGTGGATTCATTCGCCGACCGCGAGGAGCTTGGAAGCACGGCAAAATTTCCACGGTGGGCAGAGGCTTATAAATATCCCCCCGAAGAGAAAGAAACAGTACTCAAAGATATTGAAATAAATGTTGGCAGAACGGGCGTTTTAACTCCTACGGGTATTTTTGAGCCTATTTTGCTTGCAGGTACGACAGTTAGCCGAGCAACTCTCCATAACGAAGACTTTATTCGTGAAAAAGACGTCAGAATAGGCGACAGAGTAATTTTAAGAAAAGCGGGAGAAATTATTCCCGAAGTTGTTGCGTTAAAGTCACGGGGAGAAAATACTGTTCCGTATGAAATGCCGAAAATATGTCCGTCCTGCGGTTCTCCTGTCAGCCGGGAAGAGGGAGATGCGGCAGTCAGATGTACAAATACGGCATGTCCTGCTCAGCTTATGCGTAACTTAATTCATTTTGTTTCAAGAGATGCCATGGATATTGACGGATTGGGTTCTGCTGTTTTGGAAATGCTTATGCAGGAAGGCAAAATAACATCTCCCGTTGATTTGTATAAACTCAAATCGGAAGACATAAGTTCTCTCGAAAGAATGGGGGAGAAGTCGGCTTCAAATATATTAAAGGCTGTTGAAAAATCCAAGCAGAATGATTTGAGCAGACTTGTAACGGGCTTAGGCATACGAATGGTAGGTCAAAAGGCGGCAAAGCTTTTGTGCGGTAAATTTCATAACATTGACGAGCTTATGAATGCCGACATAGACAGTATTACGGAAATTGACGGAATAGGAACGGTTATGGCAAAAAATATTGTGCAGTACTTCTCCCTTACAAAAAACATAGATATGATTTCCGAATTTAAGAAACTGGGATTAAATTTGACCGAACCTGTAGAAGAAAAAAAGAATAGTACTTTTTCAGGAAAAACATTTGTTTTAACAGGAACATTGCCTACGCTGAAAAGAAGTCAGGCGGCGAAAATAATCGAAGACCATGGCGGTAAAGTAAGTTCAAGCGTTTCTAAAAAGACAAGTTATGTTTTAGCCGGAGAAGATGCCGGAAGTAAGCTTACAAAAGCACAAACCCTTGGCATTAAAATTATATCGGAAGAAGAATTTTTTACTCTGATAAAACAAAATTAAGCTAAAAAAAAACGAGGCAGAAAATCTTCTGCCTCGCTGATTGTTTTAAAAACCAATCTTTTTAGTATTTTTTTTGTTATGGTTATTTTTTGTTATTTTAACGAGTATTTCTTCTGATAAATCTTCATTTTGCAAAACAGAAGATTCGTCATTTTTTTTCAAAAAATTCCACATTGTATATTCATGCCACAAATCAAACGTACGGTAATTGACATCGGAAAAATACTTGTTAATAAGAGATTTTATTTTACTTTCTGCGTCTTCGCCGAGCTGTAAACCGAATTGTTCGCATTTACACGCAAAATGATTATAGTAATCATCTTCTGTCGGTACTTTAACCGGAACAGTTTCGATTAAAAATTCTTTTCCAATCCAATCCTGCACACGTTCAGTTTCTTTTTCTTCAAACGAAATAAAAAACAAAAAACGGTTTTTGTACTTACGCATATGTCGGAACAACTGTTCGCACCATATTTTGTCTTGTATTACATCGTCGGGCTTTGTAAGTG
>CACWIU010000102.1 GCA_902761025.1 uncultured Ruminococcus sp.
AGTGATTTGTTTTGCTTATCCGCATTTTCTTTATTGCGTAAAAGTGTTAAATTGATAAATTTTTTTCGAATTTGTATTGACATTTGATATTTATTTTGTTATAATTACGATCAGAATTTTGATGAAAGGTACATGCAAAATGTTGAATAAGCTTTCTTACAACGCATATTCATATTTTTACTTTAGAAGCTGGGGCTATTTTTTCTCCGGCTCTTTCGGCGTGTACAAAACATCAGAAAGTTAAAGTAAAAAGTAACAAAATATGTGTTATGTTTAATTAAACCTTTCTTTACCGATGTTTGCACACGCAAATGTCGGTATATTTTTTATTAAAAAATTTTTTATCGGAGGAATTTTAATATGAACTGTAATTTCAAACGCAAACTGCCTATTCCAAAGGAAATTAAAGCACAATATCCCGTTTCGCTCGAGTTGGCTGAAGTAAAAGCTCGCAGAGATGAGGAAATCAAACGTATTTTTACAGGCGAATCGGATAAATTTATACTTATTATAGGACCTTGTTCCGCAGATTACGAGGGTTCTGTTATGGATTACGTCACTCGCCTTGCGAAAGTTCAAGAAAAAGTAAAAGACAAAATTTTCATAATACCTCGAGTGTATACCAATAAGCCCCGCACTACCGGCGAGGGCTACAAAGGAATGCTGCATCAGCCCGACCCGCTGACAGATTCCGATATGCTCAAAGGTTTGACCAAAATCAGACAGCTCCATTTGAGAGTTCTGTCCGAAACAGGTCTTACAAGTGCCGACGAAATGCTTTATCCCGATAACCACAGATATTTGTCCGATTTGCTCTCATATGTTGCGGTAGGAGCAAGGTCTGTTGAAAATCAGCAGCACAGACTGACTGCAAGCGGCATTGAAATTCCTGTCGGCATGAAAAATCCTACCGGCGGAGATATTTCCGTAATGCTCAATTCCGTCAAAGCCGCTCAGTCAAGCCATACGTTTATTTATCGCGGCTGGGAAGTTGAAAGCATGGGAAATCCGCTTGCACACTCTATTTTAAGGGGCTGGATTAATCCGCAGGGACACTGTATTTCAAATTACCACTATGAAGATATTATGGAATTAATCAATGCTTATAATGAGAGAAAACTGCAAAATCCGGCTGTTATTATAGACACAAATCATGCTAACTCGGGCAAGCGTTTCATGGAACAAATTCGCATAAGCAAAGACGTTATTAACAGTATTCATCAAAACTCTGATATCAAGAAAATTGTCAAGGGCTTAATGATTGAAAGCTATATCGAGGACGGCTGTCAAAAAGTTACCGAGGGCGTATACGGACGCTCAATAACCGACCCATGCTTAGGCTGGGAGAAATCCGAAAAGCTTATTTACGAAATCGCTGACCTTATCTAAAAAGTATTGTGTTGCCCGCTTTTTTTCAAAAAAGCGGGTTGACATTGTGAGAAATTTGCGATATAATATCTATCATACGATTGAATAATTTAAGAAATGCGATGACAGGGTCAAAGGTATCGGCTCTTACACTTTCAGAAAGCCGTTGGGTGATGTGAAACGGCAGTGTTCCGAATACCGAACTCGCCCTTGAGCGGTCGACTGAAATGCCTTTTGGGGCAGATTAGGAAGAACGGTTCTTCCCCGTTACAGGAAGTGGGCATTTTTTGTGCTGAAAGAGTGGGTTTTTATAAAACCAATAAAAGTGGTACCGCGGAACTAAGGTATTTGGTCTTCGTCTTTTGAATTACAGAAAGGCGAGGGCTTTTTTATTTGACCTTGGGCGTATCACCTCCTCTTTTAAGAAATATATATAATTGAAGGAGAATGAAACATGAAAAATTTTGACAGATACCAAAGACAATATTTTAATCCGCCTGTCAACGAGTACAAATGGGTGAAAAAAGAGTATATCGAAAAAGCTCCCACATGGTGTTCGGTTGACTTGCGTGACGGAAACCAGTCCTTAATTATTCCGATGAGCATCGAAGAAAAACTCAGTTTCTTTGACCTCTTGGTTAAGATAGGCTTTAAAGAAATCGAAGTTGGTTTTCCTGCCGCAAGCGAAACAGAGTATAACTTCCTCCGCAGGCTCATTGATGAAAACAGAATCCCCGATGATGTGACAGTTCAGGTTTTGACGCAGGCAAGGGAACACATTATCCTGAAAACCTTTGACGCATTGAAAGGCTGTAAAAACGCTATCGTTCATTTCTATAATTCTACGTCTTTGGCTCAAAGAGAGCAGGTTTTCAAAAAATCTAAAGAAGAAATAAAAGAAATTGCCGTCAATGGCGCAAAATTAATCAAAAGATTGCAGAAAGAACAAAATACGGATTTTCGAGTGGAATATTCTCCCGAATCGTTCACGGGAACAGAGCCGGAGTATGCTGTTGAAGTGTGTAATGCGGTACTGGATATTTTACAGCCTACGCCCGATAAAAAAGCCATTATTAATTTGCCGGTTACGGTTGAGCATTCTTTGCCGCATATTTATGCAAATCAAATTGAGTATGTTTCCGACAGGCTGAAATACCGTGACGCAATCGAAGTTTCGCTCCACCCACATAATGACCGTGGCTGCGGCGTTGCGGATACCGAACTCGGCTTGCTTGCGGGGGCTGACAGAGTAGAGGGTACTCTCTTCGGAAACGGCGAAAGAACGGGTAATGTAGACATTATAACTCTTGCAATGAATATGTTCTCTCAAGGCGTTGACCCTGAATTGGATTTTTCGGACATTCCGTCAATCTGCCGTCTTTACGAGAGCGTTACAAGAATGAAAGTTTACGAGCGTTCGCCGTATTCGGGAGCATTGGTATTCGCAGCTTTTTCGGGTTCTCATCAGGACGCAATCGCAAAGGGCAAAAAGTGGCATGAGGAAAAGAACCTCAGCACATGGACTGTCCCATATTTGCCGATTGACCCGGCAGATGTTGGCAGAGAGTACGAAACGGACGTTATACGCATTAACTCTCAGTCGGGCAAGGGCGGAGTAGGTTATTTGCTTGAAACAAACTACGGTTTTGTATTGCCGAAACAGCTCAGCGAAAAAGTAAGTTATTTTATCAAGAATGTTTCCGATGTTAACCATAAAGAAATGTTGCCGAACGAAGTGTTTGACGAGTTCTACAAAGAATTTGTAAATATTAAATCCCCTTTGATATTGAAAGATATTGTATTTAAAAAGGTCAATAACGGCGAGCGTATGCACGTTGACATGGTTGTTGTGTATCACGGAGAAGAAAAGAAGATTGAGGCTGAGGGTTCGGGCAGATTAAGCGCCGTAAGCCGTGCTTTGCGTCATCAGTTGGGCATAGCTGTTTGTGACCTTTCGTATACGGAACATGCTCTTGAAAGAGGTATGGACTCAAAGGCTGTCACTTACGTAAGCATTGCGGACAAGGACGGCAATGTTGAATGGGGCGTAGGTGTTAATAACGACATTATTTATTCGTCTGTTGACGCATTGTTCAGTGCTATTAACAGACGTGAAAGAAAAAATAATAATTAAAAATAAATAAATAAATAAAAAAGCACTGTCATCAACTTCAAAAAATTTTGCTTCGCCAACTTTTTTGAAAAAAGTTGGACAAAAAACTTTAACAAGCTTCGCCGCTGCGTGAGTTGTTGACAGTAGGCTTATTAATCTAAAAGATTTTATGCAGCTAACGATTATTTAAATAAGGAGAGTGTATTTTATGGGTATGACAATGACACAAAAAATTCTCGCTGCCGGAGCGGGTCTTGATTACGTAGTGCCGGGTCAGCTTATCAAAACAAAGCTTAGTCTTGTACTTGGCAACGATATTACAACGCCTGTTGCAATCAACGAATTTGAGAAAAACGGTTTTGACGGTGTTTTCGATAAGTCTAAAATCGCAATGGTTATGGATCATTTTGTTCCGAATAAAGACATAAAGGCAGCTCAGCAGACCCGGCAGTGCAGATGTTTTGCCTGCAAATACGATATAGACAATTATTACGACGTCGGAGAAATGGGTATTGAACACGCTCTCTTGCCTGAAAAGGGACTTGTTGCTCCGGGAGATATTGTAATCGGAGCAGACTCTCATACATGCACTTACGG
>CACWIU010000103.1 GCA_902761025.1 uncultured Ruminococcus sp.
TATTCTTTGCTCACCATTCGGATACAACCTATACTTGTATGCTTTTAACATTTGTTGTCACCACCTTATACGATTATTATAGCATAAAGCTACGCTTTAGGCAACCTTAACCCACCGTCTAAAGCCGGTGGGATTGCGGTTGCTTTTTTTCAAAATTTTGAAAAAAGATTGGATAAAAAACTTTAACAGGCTTACAATTATTAAGTTATTGAAAGTTTGCTTTTTATAAATGGCAGTTCAAAGTCTGTTACAATTAATGATTGCAAAAAATTGTGATGTTTGTGTGATTTTTTATAAATTTGCCTATTTTTATTTTATCATATAAATTTTAATATTGAAATACCTGACGGAATATTTTATAATAAATTTGATAAAAAATTTTTGATTGGAGAGGATTAATTGAAATGAGTATCAGAGAAATTGACGCGCAGCAAATTATCGAGGCAGTAAAAAAGCTTTTTATGGACTGCAATTATTATATAGGCAGCGATGTTTTAGAAGCTCTTGAAACGGCTAAGGGAGAAGAAGAGCGTCCCATTGCAAAGGACGTTTTGCAGCAGCTTATCGACAATAACAAGATTGCGGCTGACGAGCAAATACCGATTTGTCAGGATACGGGAATGGCTGTTCTGTTTGTCGAGTACGGCGACCAAGTGGCAGTTACTAACGGAAGTTTTAAGGCTGCTGTCGAAGAGGGCGTCCGCAGAGCGTACATTGACGGGTATCTTAGAAAATCCGTAGTAACCGACCCTGTCTTTGACCGAAAGAATACAAAGGACAATACGCCGGCTGTAATTCATACTGAAATTGTGCCGGGCAACACTATTAAAATTATTGCAGGCGGCAAGGGCTTCGGAAGTGAAAATATGTCGGCTGTCAAAATGCTTACTCCATCGGCAGGTGTAGAGGGAGTAAAAAAGTTTGTGCTTGACACGGTTGCTCACGCAGGACCTAATCCATGTCCGCCTATGGTTATTGGAGTGGGGATAGGCGGAACTTTTGAAAAGGCTGCTCAGCTTGCTAAAAAAGCGACGTTTCGTTCTATTTCAGTGTCTAATCCGGACGAACGCTATGCAAATCTTGAAAAAGAATTGCTTGAGGAGATTAACCGCATGAACATTGGCCCTGCCGGTCTGGGTGGAAAAACAACGGCTTTGGGATTGAACATTGAAACATATCCGACGCATATTGCCGGTATGCCTGTGGCAGTTAACATTTGCTGTCATGCCTGCCGTCATAAGGAATGTATTATTTAAAGGGGAGTTTTTTACATGAAAAAAATAACGTTTCCAATTACGAACGAGCAGCTGAACGATTTGCGGGCAGGCGACAGAGTTCTTGCAAGCGGTTATCTTTATACCGCAAGAGATGCGGCGCATAAAAGAATGTACGAGTTAATTCAAAATGGAGAAGAACTGCCGATTGATGTTTCAGGTCAAACTATTTATTATGTTGGAGCGGCTCCGGCTAAACCGGGTTATGCCGTAGGACCTTGCGGTCCCACTTCTTCGTACAGAATGGACAAGTATGCTCCGTCACTTTTAGACCTTGGTTTAAAAGTCATGATTGGCAAGGGAATTAGAAACGATGACGTTATCGAATCTATGATGAAAAATAAGGCTGTTTATCTTGCGGCAATAGGCGGAGCGGCGGCTTTAATTGCAAAAAGCGTTAAAAAAAGCGAACTGATTTGTTACGAAGATTTGGGAACAGAGGCTATTTATCGTTACGAAGTTGAAGATATGCCGCTCATAGTTGCGATTGACACATTGGGCAATAATGTGTACCAACTTTTTTGAAAAAAAGTTGGACAAAAAACTTTAACAGGCTTCGCACTGCTATAATATGTCAACGACAAAGTCGGTCAAGGACTGCCCGTAAACGATATGCTAACGGTCGGGTTCATCATGTTGTGTAAAAAGGAGAGTTGTTTCACGTGTTAAAAAAGGGGAGTTGCTTCACGTGTTAAAAAAAGGAGAGAGGTTTGAGCCTTTGGGAAATGGAATAAAGGTAATAGTTTCCGAAGAAAATCATTTTTCAACGGATACTATTCTTTTGGCGAATTTTGCCTCGCCTAAAAAGCATGAAAATGTAATTGAATTGGGTGCAGGCTGCGGAACAATTTCACTGATTTGGTGTAGAAACGTGCCGCCTAAGTCTATTGCTTCCGTGGAAATTCAGTCAACTGCTGCCGATATGTTCAAAAGAAGTGTCGAGTATAACAATTTGAACTATATTATTAAAGTTATTAACGGTGATTTAAGAAAATTAGACGGACTTGTGAATTTTGGTTCGTTTGATATGGCTGCAATTAATCCGCCTTATAAAATTGGCGGCGGCGGTATCGTAAACCCCGACGAACAAAAAAGAATTGCCCGTCATGAAACTGAATGTACTCTTGACGATATTACGGCGGCTGCCGCAAGATTGCTGCGATTTGGCGGAAGATTCTGCGTTTGTCAACGTCCCGAAAGGCTTACAGATGTGCTTATGTCTATGAGGTCGGCAGGAATAGAACCTAAAAAACTTCGCTTCGTTCAGCAGAGAAAGTCTAAAGCTCCGAAATTCTTTTTGGCAGAGGGCAGACGAGGCGGCAATCCGGGCGGCTTGGTAATGCTGCCAACTTTGTTTATTGAGAACGATGACGGCAGCCTTTCACAAGAAATGATTAATATTTACGGAGATTATAAGGAGAGTTATTTATGAGCGGAGTGTTGTTTGTCGTAGGTACGCCGATAGGCAATTTGGGAGATTTTTCCCCCAGAGCAGTGGAAACATTGAACAGCGTTGACTTTATTGCGGCAGAGGATACAAGAGTAACTCTTAAACTTTTGAACCGCTTCGGAATAAAAAAGCCTATGATAAGCTATTTTGAACATAACAAAAAAGAACGTGGAGATATAATTTGTTCCCGTATCGAAAACGGTGAAAATTGCGCTATAGTTACGGACGCAGGTATGCCCTGTATTTCCGACCCCGGAGAGGAACTTGTTAAACAATGCGCCGAACGCGGTATTCGCACAATAGTTGTTCCGGGGCCGAGCGCGGTTATTTCCGCACTTGCGGTATCGGGTCTTGCAACGGGACGTTTTACCTTTGAGGGATTTTTGAGTACAAACAAAAAAAGCAGAAAAGAACATCTCGAACAATTAGCAAACGAAAAAAGAACAATGATTTTTTACGAAGCTCCACATAAACTTGCGGCTACTCTTAATGACTTATATAATGCTTTCGGCGACAGGAGAATTTCTATTGTAAGAGAAATTACAAAAATTCATGAGGAAGTTATTCGGACTACATTGAAAAAAGCTGCGGAGAATTATGGCGACGGCTCTCTCAAAGGAGAAATAGTTCTTGTTTTAGAGGGAGCTGCCGAAAATGTCGAACAAGAAGAATTTACCCTTGAACAAGCGTCTAACATGGCTAAAAAGCTTATGGAAGACGGCTGCTCGGTTTCCGAAAGCGCAAAGCAGGCTGCGAAAATTACGGGATTTAAAAAGAATGAAATTTATAAAATTATAATGACAGAATAAATGGTGATGATAAATGGAGTTTTGGCTTTTTTGTGTGATTTTGGGCGCAGTAATGTTTTTCGGGGCTGCTCCGATTGCCAAAATTAAAACAAGAAATTGTACACGAACAGTGGAAATGACTATTGTCGGAGCGGTAAAACATGAGCCTGACCCCGAAGATGAGGGCACTGTTACTACATATGCCCCTGTTTATCATTTTGAAAAAATGGCAACTGCAATCCCACCGGCTTTAGACGGTGGGTTAAGGTTGCATAAAGCGTAGCTTTATGCTATAATAATCGTATAAGGTGGTG
>CACWIU010000104.1 GCA_902761025.1 uncultured Ruminococcus sp.
CTGCGATATGACCCCGTATGTTCAAGACCTATTTTATCAAGTACGTCAAGTGTTCTTAAAGCCCCCTCTTCGCCCTTGTCCAAAACGTGATTGTTAGCAGTAGTTACAAGGTCGAATCCCGCATTTTTCACAGCTTCGCCAAATTCATCGGGGAAATTGAGATACAACTCTTTTCCGTCATCAAAATTACTGGTTGTATAGCCCTTTTCTTCTCCTGCCATGGGACCCTCAAAAACTCCAACCGCATAATCGGCAGATGAAATATAGTCTTTGGCGTACTCAAAAACAGGCGAAAAATCATAACCGTCCGGACTATAAGCACGTTTTACTTGATCTTCAAGCAAGATTAAATCTCCCGCATAAGTAATTCTGACGGCATTATCAAAAGTTTCCTTTAAGTCCTCTGTCATAACATCATAGAGAATATCGGCAGACGTATTTTCAGATAATTGCTCGATTTCTTCTTCGTTTGCAACTTCTTCCTCTTCATTCGGAAAAATCAAAGGAGCATAAACATCAAACAAAAGCGGCAGTATAAAGAAAGTTGAAACTATAACCGCCGCAATTTTCCCGGCACGAGTTTTTACTTTATTCGAATTTGTAAATATAGCCGCTCCCGAGTCGGCAAATTTATTGAAATACTCAACTATTATGTCATTTCCAAACAGCAGGCACAAAACTAAAGTTCCTATTAATGCCGTTGTTAAAATAACAAGAGGCGAGGCATTTTTCAAATAATCGCTGACAATAAGCGTAAAAACTCTATGAAAAAGATAAATCCAGAGAGAATTACGCCCAAACATTGTTAAAAGCGGAATTTTTTTGTCAGGCGTAATACATCTCAATATGTAAATCGCTGTAAATGCAATAACAAATAATACTGCTCTTCCAAACGAACCATAATTCGTAACATAAGCGTCCATAAGCAAATCGGAGTCAAAATATCTGAAAACAACATATGCTCCTGACGCTGCCGCAAATACAGCCACTGTGCAAAGCAATCCGACAATAAGCCTTTTCATATATCTTTGCTCTGTCATTTTTTTGTTTTTCTCTTCCGAAAGCAAATATCCGCTCATATAGAATGGATAGAAAGAAATTATTCTCGCAAAAGCAAATGTATTGTTAACATCGCTGTAAAATCCTGCAAACAAAGAAACTGCAATTAAAATTATCGTTATATGACGAAATTTTGCAATTCTATGAGCCGTTAATCTCCAAAAAACAAGAGCTAACAAATACCAATATGAATATATCGGACTTGTGATAGAACGGCTGCCGTAAATAAAACACATGGTATAATTAAAAATAAAGTATAAGAAAACAAATCTTATAATTGTCGGATAACTATGCGATTTTTCACTTTTACCAAAATAACCCGATACAAACACAAACGCCGGCATATGGAACATATATATATAATCCACAGCCAAATTAATAAAACTGTGTTCCTGAAATTGATACAAAAAATGAGCAAATACCGTAAGCAATATCAATATTCCTTTGATATTGTCCCAATAACTGCTCCTGTTTTGAATTTTTGTTTTAATTACATCATTCATACTATCCCCCATATTTTATAATTTTTTTAAAATTTAAGAGTTTTCACGTCCTTATTATATCTTATATTTTTGGAAATTGCAATGTTTTCACAAGGTAAAACTTTTTATTGCCATTTTCACCATATAATAGTATAATAATCCGTAAAGACAAACTAAAACAGAGGTGCTATAAATATATAATGAAAATAAATAAAATCATAGTTTTGCCAATTATTATTCTTGTATTTACGGCTATTGCAGGCTGTCAGCCGGACTTTTCAAATAAAAATGAATCAAAATACTCAGAAAAAACAATATTTGCTCTTGACACAATTATAAGCTTAAAAATTTACGATAATATTTCCGAAACTCAGCTAAACGCAGCCGAAAATAAAATCACACAGTTGGAATCTTTACTTTCCGTCACAAGCGAAACAAGCGATGTCACTAATCTTAACCAAAACAGCGGTCTTGAAGTAAGCATATCGGAAGACACTCTCAAAGTTCTTGATACTGCAAATAAAGTTTCAGACTTAACGGACGGTGCATTAGATATTTCCGTTTACCCTTTGGTCAAATTGTGGGGTTTTACAACAAGTGAAAATCATGTTCCAAATCAAAATCAAATAAATCAGGCTCTTCAAAAAGTTGACTACACAAAAATACAATTCGATAAAAACAAAAAAACTGCTCGACTTGGCGTTGATACCCAAATTGACTTAGGTGCAGTTGCAAAGGGCTATATTTCGGAACAATTAAAAGATTTTCTTAAACAAAATAACATTAAAAGCGCCGTGCTTTCTTTTGGCGGAAATATTCAGACAATCGGCACAAAGAACGGCGAACCTTGGAAAATCGGCATAAAATATCCGTTAACAAACGAAAGTTTCGCCGTACTTCAAGAGGAAGAAATTGCAGTTGTAACTTCTGCAACCGACCAAAGATATTTTGAACAAGACGGTAAAATGTATCATCATATCATAGACCCTAAAACAGGATATCCAGTACAGAACGGCACATTTTCCGCAACAGTGATATGTGACAGTGGGACAAAAGCAGACGCATTGTCCACGGCTTTATTTGTAATGGGAATAGAAAAAGCAAAAAAGCTCTATCGGAACAGCAGCGATTTTGAATTTGTAATTTTAGACGATAATAACAACGTATATGTTACAAGCGGTTTAAAAGACAAATTTAGTCTTACAGAACAATACAAAAAATTAAATATAATATTCATAGAAAAATAAAAAGCAGAAACTTTCCTTTTGAATATTGGAAAGTTTCTGTTTTTGTGTGTTAATGAGAATTAGAAAACAATCAAAATTAATAAAACATTATGCTGCGGAAACTTTGGGAATATACTTTTTCAACGCTGCATTAAGCGGCACAACCAAAACTAACGCTCCAATTACAGCAACAGTCTGATTAATGCCCGACGTAACCATTTTAGGAATAACAGCCGTAACTGCCGGAGCAAACTCACTTCCGCTTATCATAAGCTTGATAATACTTTCTCCTATATACAAAGTCCAGTATGTCAACGCTCCGCAAATTGTTCCTAAAATGTTCTTTCTAAGAGAAGTCCCCTTTGAATCTCCCGAGTTAGATATAGTGCCGCACACGAAAGCCATTATAAAAAATCTTACAAATGTCAGCGGAGCACCCGTAATATACACAGGGTCAAGCAAATCATACAAGCAGTTGCCAAGTCCGCCTGCCATTCCTCCGTACACTCCGCCTAACAAAAGTCCTGCCAAAAGAACCAATATATTGCTGACTTTTAACATTGTCTGACCGGCAGGCGTACTGATTGGGATTTTCAAAAAATATGTTGTAACAAAAATCATTGCCGCCATAACGCCTACAAAAACGATTTTTAAAAGTTTGTTTTCTTTAATATTCATAAATTTTTCCCCCTTTATTCGAACTGTCTATATTATAAACTAAAAACGGCTTTTTGTAAATGCCGATTTTTATTTTTTTGAGATGTACAGTTTTTTTTATTTACAGTACGTTGATAATTTACAGACATTTTTATAGTACAATGTCTGTAAGGAGGTTATTTTTTATGAATCAAAAACTAACGAGAAAGCAGGCAATATTAAAAATGATACATTTACTGTCCGGAACACTGTTTTTTCTATTATTCTTAGCATTTTTCTTTCCGATATTCCGAAATGTTTTAAATATCGGCAATATTACAGGCATGATTTTTTGTGCAGTTATGATTTTCGTCACATGGGGCAATACTGTTCCTGTAATTTTTGTCATTGGAATTATATACGCAGGCTTTGTTACATCTCTTATAATCAACGCAGACAAAACAGTGCCTGAAAAAAACTGCACTGTAATTGTTCTCGGCTGTCAAGTAAGAGGAAGCAGACCCTCGTTAATGCTTTTGGAACGCATTGAGAGTGCCTGTGAATTTCTGAAAGAAAATCCCGAAATTCCCTGCATAGTAACAGGCGGCAAAGGCAGCGACGAAACTATAAGCGAAGCTCAATGTATGTACGACTATCTTGTAAAAATGGGAATCTCGTCTGACAGAATATACATTGAAGACAAAGCTGTAAACACTGTTGAGAACATCTCATTCAGTAAAAAAATCATAGAAGAAAACAATCTCAGTAAAAACACTGCCATTGTAACAGATATTTTTCACGAATACAGAGCCTCAAAAATAGTAAAAAAAGCAAATCTTAATTACGGAAGTGTCCCTGCCGACTGCGTATGGTATCTGCTGCCAACTTTCTACGTAAGAGAGTTAATTGCAATCACAGCAACATTTGTGGGACTTGCCTGAAATTTCTACATCTAAAAAGAAACTTCCACAGCTTGACCGCTTTCAAGAGATTTATTTACATCTATAATTCTCTGATTTGACGAGCCTCTGTACTGCAAGTCAAGCGACCTTTTAGCAATTTCAAATTTTCCGTCAATCAAATAATCGGACTGTTCAAGAAGTCTTTTTCTCTCGGGGAATTTATCAAAACTCGCTAAAAGCTGCTCAAAAGTAAAACCTGTATATGTAAGAACATTAAGACCTCTCTTATGAATTTCCTGTGCCAAATCCGCCAAAGCGTCTGCCTGCATAAACGGCTCGCCGCCCGAAAAAGTAACGCCCTTTAAAAGTGGGTCTGAATCAATAGCTTTCAATAAATTTTCGGGGTGACTGACATATCCACCGTTAAAATCGTGAGTTTGCGGATTATGACAACCCTCGCAGTGATGCGGACAACCTTGTGTAAAAATTGTCATTCTCATTCCGGGACCGTCAACAATAGACTCTCTTATAACTCCTGCCAACCTCAATTCTTTCATACTCTCTCCCTTTTTAACACGTGCAGCAAGCTTGCTTGATACACAACTCTATAAACCCCGACCGTAAATTTATAGTTTGCGGTAAGTTTTGACCGACTTTATTAGACTTCCTCGGAAACTTATTTTTTGCTTTACAAATGTATGTAAAAATGCGATATTAAAACTTTGTGACACCATGAATTTTGAAGAATAGTTTTAGTTATTTTCCTCCTGAACATCTCCCCTCAAGGGGAGATGTCAGTTTTCGCAGAAAACTGACAGAGGGGTTGTATCAAGCGGGCGTTGCCCGCTTGTATCCGGTGGGCGTTGCCCGCTATTTTTCAGACCAGCTGTTCAGTCCGAAAAGAACAGATATAAAGGCTATTACGGTGGACGCCATTCCGGCATACATACAGTATTCTTCCATCTCTTTAATGTTAAAAATAATCGCTGTTACAATTAACAGAAAACACAGTATTAAACATACAACAGAAATAATAAAATTCTTTTTCATAAACATTAATCACCCTCTAATTTTTTATCAAGTTTATTATATACCTATTTTAACTATAATGCAATATTCATTTTAGTTTATACAATTCGTCTGCTATTGCCGCAAAATCTTCAAGCTTCAACTGCTCCGCTCTTGCAGACAACTCAACTCCTGCTAAACTTATTGCTTCCGAAATCTCCGACTTTTTAAACTGCATTGAATTTGACAGAGAATTAAGCAAAGTTTTTCTCCTTTGCGAAAAAGCTGCCTTTATTACCTGAAATAAAAGCTGCTCATTTTTTACATTCACTTTCGGTTCATGTCTGACCGATAATTTTATAACCGCACTGTCAACTTTAGGCGGCGGCATGAAACTTCCTGACGATACTTTAAAAAGCATTTCAGCCTCCGCATAATAATTAACCGAAACTGTCACCGCCCCTGTCTGACGTGTGCCAAGTTCCGCACAAAGTCTGTCCGCCGCTTCTTTCTGTACCATAACCGTAATTGATTCAATCGGCAGCCTTTCCTCTAACAATTTCATAATAACAGGAGATGTAATATAATATGGCAAATTAGCACATACCACAACTTTTTTTTCGGGAAATTCCTCTTCAATCAATTTTTTCAAATCAATTTTCATTACATCGCCATTAATAATTTTAACATTATCAAATTCTGACAGAGTATCGTTAAGCACCGGTATAAGCCTGGTGTCCAATTCAATAGACACCACTTTATCCGCTCGCTTTGCAAGTTCATATGTCAATACGCCTATACCCGAACCAATTTCAATTACTCCTATTCCCTGCCCTGCTCCGCCTAAATCTGCCATTTTAGGACAGACAGACGGATTAATCAAAAAGTTTTGCCCTAATGCCTTTGAAAAAGAAAATCCATATTTATTGAGTATTTCTTTAATTGTTCCGATATCCGATAGCTTTCCCATTTTTTCTCCTCAAATTTGCAAATATATCAGTTATTTATTGTTTCGCAGTCCTTTTGGATACCTATTTTTAAGAACACCGCCGCTTGCTTTGCCAAATCCCGTTGAAACGCCCTCAACAAGTACCGCCGTGAATCCTTTCTCTTCGACTGAAACGGAAATCTCTTCTCCATGATAAAAACGCTTTAAACGCTCATCGCCATAAGACAAGTCAATATAATTATTCAAATCTTCTGCCCTTGCAGCCATAAACAAAGCGTGACACGGCTCAATCCTTTTTTTCTTTACCTCTCCAAAAAGAATACCTGCTCTTATAATATTTAAACCCGATGTCAACGGTATCTCCGCTTCGGGCAGAATTAATATTTTATCACCGATTTTTTTGAAATTTTCTCCAAAAACTCTTGTCTTAAAAATTTTATCATAAATTTCCAATACGTCGTCTTTTTCGGGAAACTTTTCTCGTATAACAGTTTGCGTTAAAGACGGACGCCAATCGCCTTTTTTTCTCAGCTTTGCCGCAAAATGACCCTCTCCGCCGTCCGACGGAATAATCCGAACTGCTTTTCCCATGGCACTCCTGCCAAAATTAACTCCGCTTTCGATAAGCTCAAAATCATCGTGCAAAGCGAGAAATTTCTCAATTACTCTTTCATTTTCATCTGTCGAAAAAGTACAGGTGGAATACACCATTACGCCGCCGGATTTTACTGCCTTTGCGGCACTTTCCAAAATTGCAAGCTGACGCTCTCCGCACGAAACGGAATGTTCTGACGTCCATTCTTCCAAAGCCGACTTATCTTTCCTAAACATGCCCTCTCCCGAACATGGAGCGTCTACCAAAACTTTATCAAAATAACACTCCAAAGCTTCGCATAAAATATCCGGGTGACAATTCGACACTACTGCATTTGCAATCCCCATTCTTTCAATATTGGATAATAAAATATTTGCTCTGCTTTTCACATATTCATTACTCCAAAGCAAACCCGTACCCTCAAGCTCAGCCGCAATTTGCGTGGACTTTCCCCCCGGAGCAGCACACAAGTCAAGCACCAAATCACCCTTTTGCACGTCAAGAACCGTAACGGCAGACGCCGCACTTGGCTCTTGTACGTAAAATGCTCCGGCATGATGAAAAGGCTCTTCACCTACTCCCGAAATTTCGTTCGGAATGTAAAAACTTTTATCCGAAAATGGAGTTCTTTCTCCCATAAAAGGCAAATGCTTTTTTGCTTTTTCTATGTCGCATTTTAAAGTATTAATTCTAATGCCGCGATAAGGCGGCTTTTCGCAGTCTGACAAAAACTGCTCATACTCAGGCATTGAAAGCAGTTTTTTCATTTTTTCTAAAAATTCTTCAGGATAATGCTCCATAATAACTCCGTTAATAAAAAAATTGTATATTATAATCAGCCTCGGCAATACTATTATCAGCGGAGGTGATTAACAGATGAGTAATCAGAATAAAAAACAGCAGGTTCAGAACTCTAACGAGCGTCCGGAAAAGAACGAGAAAAAAACAAAAAGCAAGAAAAACCGCAAAGAACAGCGTGAAGAACAAATGCAGTTCACAAACCGTACTCCCGAAGCTAACTTCGAGTTCTAAATTTCCCCGAAATAACTCCTCCTTTTTATGGGAGGAGTTATATTTATTTTAACAATTTATTTTAATAGCCTAAGTTTTCGTTTACAATAATAACCTTTATTCTGTCTTTCTTTCTCTGCTGAGCAGATACCAAATAATTACAGCAAATTCTCGCCGGACTTGAACAGCCGTCCGCTATAAAAGGCTTATCACTGTTAGAAAGGCTCACACACTCGCCCTTAACGCTGCAATAAGTATCCATTGCAAGACGAACCGTATTTTTAGGAGCGCAAATTCTCTTTACTCGTTCTGCCGCCTCGTCCAGATTTCCGACAATTTTATTTACGCCCACAATCACAATTACGCTTTCGGGACCGTAAGCAATGCAGGCAATACGATTAGAGTTGCCGTCCACATTGTAAAGCTCGCCGTTTTCCGTAACAGCGTTGCTGCTCGTTAAATAAACATCGGCTGAAAAACTTTTACGATAAATTTCTTCGGTTTCTTTACGAGTGTTACACTTGCTTCTGTCAAGGTAGTTATAATCGCCGCTGTTCAAAAGACTGATTATACCCGATTCTTTCAATGATTCCGAACCGCCGTGAGATACTGTGCAGCCATTGGGCAAAAGTTCTTTTACTAAACTCAAAGCCTCTTCCTTTGTTTCGCAGTAATAAGGCTTCATGTTATTTCTTTCTAAGTTTTTAATAGTTTTCAAAATTTTATCATTCATAAAAAATTAACCTCCAATATGCAAAAATATTGTTGCAATTCTAAAATATACAACAAGAGATACTGCGTCCACAATAGTAGTAATAAAAGGACTTGCCATAACGGCAGGGTCAAA
>CACWIU010000105.1 GCA_902761025.1 uncultured Ruminococcus sp.
ATTGCAATGTATTTTTCAAAATTCCTCAAAAATAAAGACAGAGTAAGCAAAATAACTGCATTTTCAACTATTTTTATACTCTTGATTTTAGTTGTTTGCTTAAACCTTTCCAACGGCTTTGACACAAATTTATTTGTGGAACAGTTAATAAATGACGATATTGCACTTGTAAATGTTCTTGACAAAATATTTTTTAATGTGCCTTTGCTGTCGTCTGCCGTTGCCGGAAGTATAGTTTCACTGATTCTTTACATTTTAGTTAACATTGCAAGCATATGTATTGTTCTTTTAGCCGCTTCAAAGCTTTATTTCAAAGCCGTTATTTCTCTTAACGGCGGTCAAGGCAAAGCCGAAAAAGAAATTACGGGTATTTCAGACTATGAAAATAAAATTAAAGCTCATTCTCATTTAATTGCATACTTCAAAAAAGAAATATTAATTCTTGTGCGAACTCCTGCTTATTTAACAAATTGCGTAGGCATAAATTTAATTTGGCCTATTTTCATCTATTTATTTATAATGCTCCAAAAGAACAATGACCTTTTGAGCGGATATATTGATTTGCTGAAAAAGGGCGACTCCTCAGCGGTATTAAATCTAAGTCTTATTATATTCGGCTTATCAGTCGTTTTAACTTCGCTTAATTGCCTTGCGTCAAGTGCGATAACTCGAGAGGGACGTCATTTCGATGTTATGCGTTATATGCCCGTTGACCTAATGACGCAAATCAACAGTAAGGCTTTAGTCAGCATAGTAATAAGCGGAGCAGGACTTATTGTGTACATTATTACAGCGTTTATCATTTTCAGAGTTCCATATATGCTCACAGTATATTGCGTACTTTTAAGCATACTTGCGGTAATTTTCACAACATACTTGGGAATATACATTGACACAATGAACCCAAAATTAGTATGGGAAGACGAAGTAAACGCACTTAGAGGAAATTATCACGTATTTTTCAATATGGCATTAGAGTTAATCATAACAGCCTTAACCTGCGTAATTATGAGATTGCTGTTCAGCATGAATTTTCTCCCCGTCGCATTTTTGCAGTCTTTACTCTTAATAATCGCCGCTATTATGTCCGTAGGATTCTACGCCCTGTGCAAAACAAAAGGCGTCCGCAATCTCCTCAAAATCGAGTTTTAAATACGCGAAGCAGCTCTGTTGTTTACAATATTTTATTACCCGACCATGAGATTAATGTTTACGGGTAGTTTTTGAACAACTTTATTGTTTACATAACAGCCATAACTGTAAGCTTGCTGAAACCAAACAAAATAATTAAAAATCCTCTCAGTGACATGATAACTACATCACTGAGAGGCTTTTTATTTACAATTTATTTTGTACAAATATATCTATTGCCTTTTGGCAAAGCTCCGCTGTTCCCTCGCCGCCTGCCATATCAATATTTTTTGTAAAATCTCCTCCGCCTGTGTACATTTTTCCTAATGCTTTTAGTATTGCCGGTGTGCATTCATAGCAATTTTCCGTGATAAAATCTCTTAGCTTGACTACCTGCCGCTGAACAATTTCACTGTCGGGCGATTGTCCTCGCATTGTGCCAAAATCCGCAAAGATTTTCATACATTCTTCAGCCAGATTTTGTTCCTCTTGTTCGGTGCGATTTTTTGATTTTTCCAAAAACTCACTGTAAGCCGGACTTCCCTCATAATACTCTTTAGCCTGTTGTGCGTATTCGTCCAGTTTTTGTGCGTTCAATGCCGAAAAATCCACAGCTCTCACTCCCAGTATTTTTATTCCGAGTGCAAAAAGTATTACATTTTCCAAGTGTTCTTTTTTTAGCTTTAACAAACGAATCTGTTCTTCCAAAGCTTTTTGTTTGTCAAAATTCGGACTGTCAAGAATTGTCTTAATATCTTTCAATGGAAACTCCAATTCACGGAAAATTAAAATTTGCTGCAATCTTTCAATAGCAGTTTCATCATAAAAGCGATATCCGTTTTCGGAAATTTTGGATGGTCTTAACAAGCCGATTTCATCATAATAATGAAGTGTTCGCACGCTTATACCCGTTAATTCGCTGACTTTTTTTACACTAATCAATGTAATCTCTCCCCTCGCTGAATACAATTATACAGTATAACGCTGCGTAAGTGTCAAGCTTTTTTTAAAAAAACGTATGCAAAAAGTTTTTTTCTGCATATTATAAAACAGAGCAGAAAAGCATACCGGAATAGTTTTGCTCCTAAAAACTTTGAAAGGACAGATTTAATGGCTCAATTCATTAATCAAGCTCAGCTGACTTACAACAACACTGTCACCGTGTCAAACCTCGCTGTCGGTGAAATACAGGACGTACTTTCAATGAACAAGACTGCTGTAAACAACACTTATAAGCAGAACGACAAAATAACTTATGTTATAAACATAATTAATTCGGGCAATGTTGAGTTAACAGGATTAACGCTTACAGACAACTTGGGGGCATACTCTGCCGACTTCGGAAAAATAGTTCCTCTGACTTACGTAGAAAATTCCCTGAAACATTTTAAAAACAGTCTTCTTCAAGCCTCTCCAACCGTAACCGCCGCTGACGAACTGATAATTACAGGTTTCAGCGTTCCTGCTAACGGCTCAGTCACATTTATTTACGAAACAAGAACTAACGCTTTTACACCTTTGGAAGAAAACAGTTCAGTCACCAACACTGCATCTCTTACGGGAAATCTTACGTCTGTCACAGCCTCGGAAACAGTTACCGTAAGCTCCGAGCCTGACTTATCGATAACTAAATCAATATCCCCTGTTCCCGTAACCGAAAACGGAAATGTAACCTATACATTCCGTATTACAAATATCGGAAACACTCCCGTAACTGGCGGAGCAACTATAACCGATACTTTTAATCCAATTCTGTCAAATCTAACAGTTTATTTTAACGACACGGCTTGGGTAAACGGAGTTGATTTTGTTTATGACCAAACAACAGGTATTTTCACTTCTTCCAACAATAAAGTAACTGTTGACGCGGCTGTTTATTCGCAAGACCCCGAAACCGGCATAGTAACTGTCGAACCCGGCATTTCCACGCTCATAATAACCGGCACAATTTAATTTTTAAATTTTTTAATCTTAAAACAAACACAAGAAAAACCGCCCCCGACCTAACAAACCAGGGGCAACTTTTCTTGTGTTCAGGAAGCATCAATCATGACTGCAAATTTATTATATTTACACAAACATCAAAATCAATTTAAAATAAAACTAAAGTTCTCATTGGCTTATACCTCACGACACCAACGCCTGCCGATTCGTGAACCACTCCGGCACAGACACCAGCCTGCACCATTCACAAAATCATATACTCAGCGTAAAAACTCACTAACTGCGAAAGGTGAAACAAAACTTAAACTGTACATAGGAATCTTCCTTTCGTTATCTTAGTCACCTTTATTTATTGTCATCATTATATCATATCTTTTACAAAAAATCAAGTGGTTTATGAAAAAAAATATAAATTTTTTTATTTTTTATTATCCTATCTGTGCCGCCATATTAGATTTATAGTAACAGACATTAAATTTTTCTTATCATCATATTACAAACCGATTGCTCGGCTAACTCGTCTAAAAACACAACACTCCGCCAAATGACAGAGTGTTGTGTTTTTATATTATATTTTTACATTATGGATCATACTGAATATTGCCACTGACTAAGCTCGGCTTGTTTCCTCTGAAGTAGATATCCAAACTAACATTCGAAAAAGCTTTATCTCCTATTGATATTACGCTCGCCGGCAAATCTAAGTTATGAAGACTTGTGCAGTCAAAGAATGCGCTGTCTTCTATAGTCGTAAGCGTATTCGGCAAAGTAACAGACGATAAGCTCGCGCAGTTACAAAACGCAAGCTGCCCTATAGATGTTACTCCGTTGGGAATAGAGATTTCGCTCAGTTTTTCACACTTATAGAAAGCTTGTTTTCCTATGAACGTTACGCCTTCCGGAATTGTAATAGATTGCAGTTCGGTAAATTCACTGAACGCATTATTACATATGGAAGTTACGCCATATTCCATTGTAATATTTCCTACTCTGTTTTTGTATGAATCCCACGAATCAAACAGTTCCATATTTCCGCTTCCGAAAATATACATATTTCCACTGTCAAAAATCTGCCATTGCACATTATCGCCGCTGCTGCCACAGCTGCCGCTTGCTATTTGCGCTCCGTTTTCTCTTTTGCGTGATGAAACAGTCACAGTACAATTTGCAGTCAAACCATTGGACGTTTTTGCTGTAATTACTGCCGTGCCCTGCTGCAATGCGCTTATATGACCGTTGTTATTTACTGTGGCTACAGACGTATTATTGCTTGACCATGTTACAGATTGATTCGTTGCATTACTTGGAGATATTACAGCAGTTATTGACGTATTCTCTCCTTCGCCTAATTTTATTGAACCCTCGGACAAACTAATTGAAGTTGGATTAATTATCCTCGAATAAACATTAACTTGACATTGAGCTGTTTTTCCGTTTTGAGTTGTTACTGTAATGGTTGCCGAACCTGCGCCCTTTGCCGTTACATTACCATTATTGTCAACTGCTGCAACCGATGTATTGCTGCTTTTCCATGTCAAAGTTTTTGTTGCGTTGCTCGGGGATACAGTCGCGCTTAGTTTCTTCGAATCACCTTCGTTCAAGTTCAAAGATTTTTCGCTCAACGAAACGGAAGTCGGCTGAACTACATTAGATTGTACTGTTACTTTACAGGTTGCTGTTTTTCCATTATGCGTTTTGGCAGTAATAGTTGCCGTACCTTCTGCCTTGGCTGTTACCACTCCGCTGTTGTTTACCGCCGCAGCCTTTGTGTTACTGCTGCTCCAGCTCACAGTCTTATCAGTTGCATTGTTAGGAGATACGGACGCGCTTAATTGTTCTGTAAAACCTACCTTTAAAGTTAAGCTTGTCTTATTTAAAGAAATACCTGTTGCCGAAACTGATTGTAAAGTTCCAGTGGTTATTGAATTGCTGCTTGTTGTCTTGCTGCTTGTTGTGTTATTGTTATTGTTTTCATTTTGATTATTTTGATTATTGTTATTGTTATCTTCGTTTGAGTTTTGATTGTCAGCATCATTTGATGAAGTATGAGAACTTGCGCTGCTTTGCGTTGAAGTCGTATTGGAAGTCTTTTCTTCTCCTTCGCTGACGTATATTGTTACAATACCGTCTTTCTTCAAGCTGCTTCCGGAATCGGGCGACTGGGATATAACCTTGCCCTTGGCTACTTGGCTGCTCTTTTGCTTTACAACATTGACTTTAAGTCCTGCGCTGTTAATTGTTTTCTCTGCATCGCTCTGTGATGAACCAATAACATACGGTACGGAAATAACCTTGCTGTGAGTGCAAATAGTTATAACAACTTCATCGCCGCTTTTTACGTTCTTTCCTTCGCTTATGCTTTGTCTAAGTACAGAACCCTCTGTTTTTTTGTCGTTCTCTTCGTACACTTTTGTAACTACCAAGCCATTGGAAGTCAGTAAATCATTTGCTTCCTTTTCATCTTTGCCCACAACTCTCGGCATACTGAACGATGCCACGCCTTTGCTGACTTTTAGCTCTATTTCGGTTTCCGGATCTGCCGTATCGGCAGAAGACTGAGATATTACCAAATCTTTTGTTATATTGCTGTCTTCATAAACCAATTTACATTTCAAACCGTGTCCCAACAAAAGAACACGCGCTTGTTCCGCATCTTTAAGCTTTACGTTTGGAATCTTTATCTTTTCATAGCCCATTGATACTTTTAATTCGATTACCTGCGTATTTTTTATCATACTGCCGGCAGCTGCGCTTTGTTCAAATATAACGTTTTTCTTATAATCTTTGTTATACTTATACTCAGTAACTTTAATTGAAAGTCCACGCTCCTTGGCTTGCGCCAAAACTTTATCATAGCTTTGACCGACAAAGTCAGGCATACTAAGATTTGCAGCTGTTGACTTTTCTTCCGGTGATTTTCCCTTGGATACAGTCAATGTTATTGTGCTTTGATAGTCTGTTTCTTTATAAGCGGCAGAACTCTGTGCAATAACGCATCCCTCGGATACAACACTGTCGTAATCCTCTTTCTTATCCACTACAAAATTAAGTTCTTCAAGCTTCGATTTTGCTTTAACATAATCAAGTCCCTTGACGTTTGGAACTTGCTGCAGCACTCTTCCCGAATTTACTATAACATTTACAACCGTATTTTCCGGCACAAGAGCTCCGTCGTTGATATCCTGCTCTAATATAAGATTTTCTTCAACGTCATCAAGGCTTTGTTTTCCGCTGATATGTATTGATAACTTGCAATCGCTTAAAATCGACTGACCCGAGTAATAGTTATTATTTACTACGTTTTGTACTCTTGTATATCCTTCCGGGTCGGCAATTTCACTTTTTATATTTGAACTGAATCCTACCACGCTCATCCAGACTATACTCGCAAGGACAAGAACCGAAGCTGTCGGTATTGCTATTTTTGCCCAAAGCGGCCACCTCAAAACATCAATCCGCTTTATTGTGCTTGCTCTTCTTGCAACAGGTTCATCGGCTGTAAGCTCATGCAAAAATGTTTCCATATCCCTGGTTCGGTCTTCAATTCTTACGTTTAAAGCATTCAGAATAGCATTTTCTTTATCTTCATCTATATTCTTCACGTATTTTGAAATAGGCTGAAGCATATCTTTTTTCTTGTTTTCTAAAAATGCTCTTCTTTCAAGCGCGTCAGGCGGCGTCTGACCTGTTACCATTTTGTACATTGTTGCCGCCAAAGCATAAACGTCCGTATAAGTTCCCTGATCTCCACGGCTTCTATACTGTTCTTCGGGCGAATATCCGGGCTTGATAATAACAGTCAGAGAACGGCTGTGAGTTGTTGTTGCGTATCGTGCCGCTCCAAAGTCTATTAACTTTACATCTCCGTCATTTGTAACAAAAATATTATCCGGCGCAATATCACGATGTATTATTCCGTCTTTATGCACTTCTTTCAATGATTTCAACACGGGAATCATCATTCTTATAGCGTTGTCAATATCAATCGTATTTTCTCGCTTGAGCTTTTCCGCAAGAGTTTCTCCCTCAAGATATTCCATTATAATATATGCCGTATTATTACATTCAAAGCTGTCAAATATCTTTACAACACCCGGAGTTGAATGGAATTTCGCAAGCTTCTTTGCCTCTTCGATAAAACGCCTCATTCCGTCTTCAAACTG
>CACWIU010000106.1 GCA_902761025.1 uncultured Ruminococcus sp.
GCTGAAGAACAAAGTCAACAGGATTCTATGAAATCTGTATCTCCAAAGGAAACCGTATCTTTTAACGAAGTCGATACGGGCGACAGCTCCGTTCAATGTTTTGAGGCTATCGACGGCAATAACAAAGTTATTGCCTATGCAATCTCCACAAGCACAAAAGGATACGGCGGCACAATAAAAGTTATGACAGGCATAAACGCCAATGACGGTTCTGTAATCGCTGTAAATGTTTATGATAACTCGGACGAAACTCCCGGATTGGGCGCGAAAACTTCCGAAGAAAAGTTCAGCGGTCAATTCGGCGGAAATGAGTCCGCAAAAGGCTTTACCGTTTCAAAAGACGCCGATAAAAATCCCGATAAAACAGCAGTTGACGCTGTGACGGGCGCAACAATTTCTTCAAGAGCCGTTGTTAAAGCGGTAAATCAGGCTGTTGAAACTTACGGAAAAGTGAGCGGAGGTGTTGAATAATGGCAGAGAAAAAACCTCTTATAAAAGAACTGACAAAGGGCATAATCAAAGAAAATCCGGTATTGTGCCTTGTATTGGGTACATGTCCGACGCTTGCCGTTACAACAGGCGTAAGCAGCGCTTTGGGAATGGGTGTTGCGGCAACGGCTGTTTTAGTCTGTTCAAACGCCGTAATCTCGGCTTTAAGAAAAGTTATTCCGAACAAAGTTAGAATCCCTGCATATATTACAATTATCGCAGCATTCGTTACGATTGTGCAAATGATTGTCAAAGCATACGCTCCGTCGCTTAACGACGCTTTGGGAGTGTATCTTCCTTTGATTGTGGTAAACTGTATAATACTTGGCAGAGCCGAAATGTTCGCAAGCAAAAATAAAGTCTTGCCGTCCGCTTTAGACGGTTTGGGAATGGGCATAGGCTTTACGGCAGCTTTGTTCCTTATGGGCAGCATTCGTGAAATTTTGGGAGCAGGCTCGTGGTTCGGACTTCCTATTCCTGTGATAAGCAGCAGCCCTATTTTAATATTTATTCTTCCTCCGGGAGGATTTTTCGTGTTTGGCATGCTTATGGCTGCCGCAAATAAAATTAACTCAAAGCCTGTTAAAAAGACAGAAGAAATAGGCTGCGCGGCGTGTCCTATGCGCGGCAGCTGCGGTAAGCTTGCCGAGGGAGAGGAGTGTGCGAAATGAGTTTGACACAGCTTGTAGGAATTTTTTTGGCGGCAATTTTGACAGAAAACTATATTTTGTGTAAATTTTTCGGAATTTGTCCGTTCCTTGGCGTTTCAAAAAAGCTTGATACTGCTCTTGGAATGAGCGCGGCGGTAACATTCGTTATGGTTCTTGCCACGGCGGTAACATGGCCTATTTACACATTTATACTTGTTCCGAAAGAATTGGATTATTTACAGACGCTTGTGTTTATTTTAGTAATTGCGGGATTGGTTCAGTTAGTAGAAATTGTTCTTAAAAAATATATGCCGCCGCTTTATAACGCCCTTGGAATATATCTTCCGCTGATTACGACTAACTGCGCGGTTCTTGGCGTGACAATGCTTGTTCTTGATAAGGGTGTAGAGAATCCGTCATTCGGTTATATTGCGTCGCTTGTTAACGCGTTGGGAGCAGGCATTGGATTTTTAGTTGCAATGGTAATGTTTGCCGGTGTTCGTGAACGTCTTGAGAGCTGCGACATTCCGAAGAGTTTGCAGGGACTTCCGATTACGTTAGTATCTGCGTCATTAGTAGCGTGTTCTTTCTTAGGCTTCAACGGTATTGTTGATAAGCTTCTTCAGTAAGGAGGGACGGCATGAATATTTTAATAGCTGTATTAATAGTAGTGGTAATCGGATTAATTGTCGGCATTGTGCTTGCGGTCGCCTCGGTTTTAATGGCTGTGCCGGTTGACGAAAAGGCAGTGCAAATTCAAGAACAGCTTCCGGGAGCTAACTGCGGAGCCTGCGGATTTTCGGGTTGTTCGGGATACGCTGCGGCATTATCAAAAGGCGAGGCAAAGTTAGGACTTTGTTCTCCCGGCGGTCAGGCGGTAATTGACGCTATTGCTCCCATAATAGGTGCGGAATCCGTGCAGAGCGTTCCCAAAACGGCAGTTGTTCATTGTAACGGAAACGATGACAACACATCAAAAGTTACAAGATATCAGGGACTTCAATCCTGTTTGGCAGCAACTCAGCTGTACGGCGGTATGGGCGAATGTTCGTATGGCTGTATCGGATTCGGCGATTGTATGGCGGCTTGCGAGTATGGTGCGATTAAAGTCTGCAGCGGCGTTGCTATTGTTAATCCCGAAGAATGTAAAGCCTGCGGAAAGTGCGTTGAGGCTTGTCCTAAGAAATTGATTTCTATTGAGCCTAAAAAGCCGCATGCAGTTGTAAAATGCAGCAACTGCGACAAGGGAGCATTGACCAGAAAGTCATGCAAGGTAGGCTGTATCGGCTGTATGAAGTGTGTGAAAGTCTGTGAGAACGACGCTGTGAAAGTTGAAAACTTCCATGCCGTAATTGACCCCGAAAAATGTACGGCCTGCGGAAAGTGCGTTGAACAGTGTCCGCAAAAAGTTATACATTTAAGCAAGTGAATAAATAACAAAAACAAATAAGCAGTGAGGGAGAGCAACATAAAAAGGGCTTTCCCTCGACAGCTTTTAGGAGAGTGTGTTTTATGATTTATACAGAAATGACAAAAAAAGCTATGAAAATATGCTTTGACGCACATAACGGACAACTTGACAAAAGCGGCTTGCCTTACGTGTTTCACCCTTATCACATAGCCGAACAAATGACAGATGAAAACACTGCTGTTGCAGCATTGCTTCATGATGTGATTGAAGACACAAATATTTCTTTGGATATGCTGCGTGAATGGGGATTTTCCGAAGAAGTATTGACAGCGTTAAGCTTGATGACACATAATCCCGAAGTGCCTTATATGGAATATGTTGCAAAAATAAAAGAAAATCCCATTGCGGCAGCGGTAAAAAGGGAAGACTTGCGGCATAATTCCGACTTGTCAAGATTAAATAACATTACGCCCAAAGACCTCGAAAGAAAAGAAAAGTATCGCAAAGCTTTGGCTCTGCTTTCCAATGCTGATTTATAAATTTTTTAAAATTTTGTATTGACAGAAATAGAAAACTGTGATATAATAACTCTTGTTGTTGGGGAATTGTGTAACGGTAGCACGACAGACTCTGACTCTGTTTGTTGGGGTTCGAATCCCTATTCCCCAGCCAAAGCCTCATGATAAATGAGGCTTGTTAATCGAGGTGTGGCTCAGTTTGGTAGAGCGCTGCGTTCGGGACGCAGAGGTCGCAGGTTCGAATCCTGTCACCTCGACTTTATACGGAACTCGCATAAATGCTGATAACTCGGTGTTTATGCGTTTTTTTGTTTTTCCCCTTTTTTATTTGATGTCTTAAAAATTCTCTAATTTTATGTCAGTAAACTACAGCTTTTTGTATTATTTTTTAACTTATTTTTGTTTAACCCCTTGCTTATAGTCAAAATATATGATAAAATGAAACGTGTATGAATGTGTTTTGACGTACGTAATGTACGGCTTCACTGATATACTGAAATATTATATTTGTGATGAAAACAAAAATTTCCGCTGCGGCGCATTTGGTCTAACGGTCTAACAATGCAAATAACAAAATTTAACAC
>CACWIU010000107.1 GCA_902761025.1 uncultured Ruminococcus sp.
GTTTAAGCTTGCAGAACGTTACTTTAACGGCGTTGGTGTTGAAAAGGATTATTTTGAAGCGTTTGGATTGTACAGGCTTGCTGCCGAACAAGGAAACGCCGATGCGCAGAATAATTTGGGCAGCTGCTATTTTTGCGGAAACGGTGTCATAAAAAATTATGAAGAGGCAGTGAAATGGTTTACATTGTCTGCGGAGCAGGGCAACGCCGAAGCGCAATATAATTTGGGCAATAGTTATTATTACGGAAGAGGCATTGCGAAAAATTATACGGAAGCCGTAAAATGGTACGAATTATCTGCGGAGCAGGGAAATGTTAAATCCCGGAATAATCTTGGCAATATTTATTGTTTGGGTCATGGCGTAATGAAAAATTATGCAAAGGCTGTAAAATGGTACGCTTTGGCGGCAGAACAAGGAAACAGTGAATCTCAGTATAATCTTGGCTGTTGTTACGAAAAAGGTAACGGAGTAGAGAAGGATTATGCCAAAGCGTTGGAGTTATATAAGCTTGCCGCAGAACAAGGAAATACTTATGCAAAAAATAAGCTTTTAAAGCAACAGTAAATTACTATCTATAAATTAGGAACTGTTCGTCAATAACTTTTAATTTCTGCTTGTCTAATTTGCCCTGTAATGCGCTGCGCTCTCTTGAAATACGTCGGTATTTCTGCGGTCGTGTGTCTTGTAAAGAACAAATTATCCTAAGCATAAATTTTAAAATTTATTTCTTCACAGTTCCTTGCAAAATCTTTGAGAGTAATATATTGTTTAAGGGCTTTGCCCTTAACAATCCAACTTTTTTGAAAAAAGTTGAACAAAAACACTTTAACAGCGTTAGCCTTGTTGTTAATTTTTTGATATATTAATAATGTGGGGGTTTTTATAAAATGGGCGAGAAAAAAATATTTGTGACATTTTATAGGCTTAGTGCCAAAGAGAGCAGTAAGGATTGGCGAAGTGATGTTGACATATTAAAAGATGCTATTGAAACATTACGAGCAAGCCTGTCAAAAATGTATTCTCAAAACGAAAAGCTCAGGAAAGAATTAGTGTCGGTAAATTCTGTGAATATCCGGCTTAAACAGGAGAATGACGAACTTATAGAAGAAAACAAAACCATAAAAAAACAATGGGTAGACGAACATACACGCAATGAAAAATATCAAAAAGAACTTATTGAAGAAAATCAAGATTTAAAAGAGCATATTATACGGCTTTCGGAAGAAAATGAAGCGTTGAAGCAGGATAAAGAGAAGCTTGAACAGGAATTGACTCAGCTTAATACTAAGCCTTTGAATATTGTTCCCGCTTCTCAAAAATCTCCTAAGGTGCTGCTTGCAATGGGCGATAAGTTTTACAATGGCGACGGTGTGGCGCAGAATTATGCCGAAGCAGTCAGATGGTATAAGCTTGCCGCGGAAGGCGGTAATGTTACCGCCCAAAGAAATCTTGGCAACTGTTATTATGACGGAGTTGGCGTAGTAAAAAATATTGCCGAAGCTATGAAGTGGTACAAAATGGCAGCAGATCAAAGCAGTGTGGGGGCTCATGATAATCCTAAAAATAATAATTCTAAGAACAAATCCAGAACTTCAAAAGCTGTAAGGGAAAATCATAAAGCAAGAGCAGAAATATATCGTGCCAATGCTGAACAAGGCGATGTGTCCGCACAGAATAATCTTGGTGATTGTTATTATTACGGACGAGGTGTACAACAAAATTATGACGAAGCTTTCAGGTGGTATAAGGTTTCTGCCGACCAGGGAAATGCTTCTGCCCAGAATGGTTTGGGAAATTGCTATTATTACGGACGTGGCATAAAGCAAGACTACATTGAAGCGGCGAAATGGTATGAATGCGCAGCAAAAAAAGGTAATCCCGAAGCGCAAAATAATTATGGACAGTGTTACTACTTTGGACGTGGTGTTGTAAAAGATGAAAGAAGAGCTTTCGTATGGTTTAAGCGCGCGGCCGAGAAAGGTAATGCAGATGCCCAGAGAAATCTTGGCAACTGTTATTATGATGGAAGAGGTACGGAAAGAAATGCCGCCGAGGCTATGAAGTGGTACAAACTGGCAGCCGAACAGGACAATAACGAAGATTCTGATTAATAAATCATTTTCAACAGCTCAAGAGAAGGGCGAAGCTTGTTAAAGTTTTTTATCCAATGTTTTTCAAAAAATTGGCAAAGCCCTTAATTGTATATAATTTTGTATAATTTAGATGAGGATAATAATAATGAGTGAGAAAAAAATATTTGTGACATTTTATAGGCTTAGTGCCAAAGAGAGCAGTAAGGATTGGCGAAGTGAAGTTGAAGTATTGCGTGATAATTTCGCAGAGTTGGAAAAAGAATTTGCTGAACGAGAAAGACAAATCAAATTTTTAAATAAGAATTTGGTTTATTTTAAAGACCTTGTGTCTAAACAGAAAGAACAGATCGATTCTTTAAACAAACAAGTTGTTGAACAAAACGAAGCTATAAATGATCTGTATTCCGATAATGAAACATTAAGAAAGTGTAAGGAACAATTGGAAAAGAAAATTGTTTCTCTTGAAAAAGAGAATAGTAACTTGCAAAAGGCTAAAGATGAACTTACAAAAGAAAATAGTAAATTAAAAAAGGTTAAAGGCGAACTTATAGAGGAAATATCTCGTTTGGAAGAAAAAATATCCGATTTAGCAAAAGCCGAAAGTTCGGGAAGTGATTCTTCGGAGTTTACACCTCAAGAAATGATAACTGTTGCAGACAAATATTATTACGGCAACGGCGTGAAGAAAGATTATGAAAAAGCCATAAAATTCTATAAGATGGCGGCAGACAAGGGAAATCTTGCCGTAGCAAAGAACAGCATAGGAAACTGTTATTATTACGGATACGGAGTAAATCAGGATTATGCGGAAGCTGTTAAGTGGTATACGCTTGCGGCAGATCAGGGCAATGCGTCGGCACAGTTTAATCTTGGAAATTGTTATTATTACGGAAGAGGTGTAAAACGGGATTATTCCGAAGCAATCAGGCTTTATACTCTTGCGGCGGTTAAAGGCAATAACGTAAGCGCCAAAAACAGTATTGGAAATTGTTACTATTACGGATATGGCGTAAAGCAGGATTACGGCGAGGCTGTAAAATGGTACAGACTTTCGGCAGAGCAGGGCAATGCGTCTGCACAGTATAACCTTGCGAATTGTTATTATTATGGCAGAGGTATAACAAAAAATTATGGAGAAGCATTCAGGCTGTATAGTGAATCAGCAGAAAAGGGAAACAATGCGGGAGCAAAGAACGGTATTGGAAATTGCTATTATAATGGATACGGTGTAAAACAGGATTATTCCGAAGCAATAAAATGGTATATGAGCGCAGCCGAACAGGGTTTTGCAGCCGCATTTGTTAATATTGGTAATTGCTGTTATTATGGCAGAGGAGTACCGAGAGATTATGCGGATGCCTACAAGTGGTACAAACTTGGGGCGGAGAAAGGCAATAGTTCCAGCGCTAAAAACAGTATAGGAAATTGTTATTATTACGGATATGGCGTAACGCAAAATTACAGTGAGGCTGTAAAATGGTACAGGCTTTCGGCAGAGCAGGGAAACGTATCGGCGCAGTATAATTTGGGGAA
>CACWIU010000108.1 GCA_902761025.1 uncultured Ruminococcus sp.
ATCTTTGTAGCCATTGATTTTTTCGAACACCTTGCCCAGCACAGCCGCATTCACTACTAAGGCTTTGTCACTTCCATCGCCAACGAAATCATAGCGGTCCAAGAAATTCAAGAGATACTCGATTGGAGTAAAAGATATTCCTTTCTTCTGTTCATTCTTGAAAACCGTATTCTTGCAGAACGGCAGTTTTTCACCACTATCAGCATCAAGTGCATAGACTTTTATAAAGTCAATTTCAGAACGGGACAATTCAAACAAGGAACTGTTCAAGTAAGGCACTTGCGAGAATTTTTCAGCAAGGACAGGATCACGTTTCTCGTAAGTCGTTCCAAGAATTTTTATGAACAGATTATGTAAGTCTCTGAAGGTATGGATCTTTTCGTAAGTAAGGAATTTTTCGTTTTCCTCCTTATACGATGCTGCGTTCTGCGGAGTTTCATATACGGTAACACAGCTTACAGGCACGCTTTGCTTTAGGCAGTCAAAAAAGTATTTTGCGAAGTTTTCGGCTGTCGGTCTGAAAGGAACCTCGGTTATTTTGAAGTTTTCCTCTTTCAGGGCGTTTAGTGTATTTTCTTTTAAAGAATTTTGTTCTATTATCAATGTATGGTCATAGCGGTCTGCCAACTGCTTTACCGCTTTTTTTAAATCGCTGAAATCAATAAGCATTCCGCGTTTTTCGCCGTCTTGCTGCAGAGCGGCTCCGCTGATTTCAGCTTCAATCACCCAGCGGTGACCGTGGATGTTTGAGCACTTGCCGTTATAGCCCTTTAAAAAATGAGCGCTGTCAAAATCGGCAGTAGATTTTAAGCTGTACATCTTTTCACCTTCAAAAACAGCGTCTGCCATTAAGCAGACGCATCCTGTTTCATTATTTGCACATGAAAATAAAAGCGCATGATGCGCTTTTGGATGCCCTGGTTTTATTTAACGACAGGATGGCGCAAACGAACTGTCGGAATCTCTGTTTATCAAAGTATATTATACCGTTTTTAAAAATAAAGTCAATAATTATTTTAATTATTTGTTTTATGTTACTTTACAAAAGCACACAAATACTAACGCAGAGCATATTTATAATAATACGCCCTGCGTTTGTGTTAGTTTTGCTTGAAATCTTTTAATCCGGTCAGCTTTTTAAGCAGATAATCCATATCCTCCTGCATCAGCAAAGCCTTTGAATAATCGCTATCTTTAAGCTTATCCTTTTTTATCTCGCAAGTTTTAATAAAAATTTCGGTATCCTTATATGTGCCAAGTAAAACTCCTTTTTGGCCTCCGAACAGAACGTCAAATAACGGCGTTTTATTATACGAGAATTTTACACCATTTTTGGAGACATCTGTAGTTACACTATCCTTCCAGCGCTTAGGATAATACAGATTTACAACATCGGTTTTGATTTCATAAAGCTCGTTACTGCTGTCTTCAATTTTTTGTCCTTTTGCAAAATCGTAGTCCTTTGAAAGATTATTAATGATAAAATTAATGTCCTCTTTCATTTCAAGCAACTCGCTGTCATTTTTATGCTTTTTATCCAGAGCATAGTCCTTTATATAAAGAACCGTATTTCCGTCTTTCTGCTTTAAAGTGCCGAGAACTGTGCCGCTGTTTCCGCCAAACATAATATCAAAAAGCTTTATATCTCCGGAAGAAAATCTGACAGTGTAAACATCTTTATCCTCGGTTGATGTTTTTATTTTATCCTTCCATTTGTCAGGGTATTTCAGTGTGCAGTTTTTGGCGGCAATCTCAATATAACCGCCCTTTTTACTGTCTGCGGAATCAGCGGTTGCGGAAGAAGAGCTGTCGTTATTATCCTTGCCGTCGTTATTATTGCAGCCCGCAAAGGCAGAAGCTATTACAAACGCGCATAAAAGTGCGCAAAACAGTTTTTTCATTTTAACATAACCTTTATTATTTGGAAAATATTTGGTCGATTCAGCCGAAATATTAGTTCGTTGCCCGCCGCACGCCGCGTGGAGGCATGACCGTGTGCGGCACCCCCACCAAAAGGTGGGGATCAATATTAATCTAAAATCATCTTACCATCGTCGCCAAAGTTGTAGTAACCTTCGCTTACAATGCCGTTTGTCTTTGTTACCCATGTTTTACCGGTTGCAACATTACCCTGTGAGTGAACATAGTAATAATCGTCGCCAACCATAACGAGACCGGCGTATGTCTTTTTGCCGTTTTCGAAGTAGTAGAGAGTTCCGTCTACATCGTAAACGCCTGTGTGAACCATCTTGCCGTCTGCGCCGAACAAATAGTAACCCTGATCAACGATACCGTTTGTCTTTGTTACCCAAGTCTCACTTGTAGCAACATTACCCTGTGAATGAGCGTAATAGTAATCATCGCCGACCTTAACGATACCTGCGTATGTCTTTTTGCCGTTCTCGAAGTAGTAGAGAGTTCCGTCAACTTCATAAACGCCTGTGTCAATCATCTTACCGTCAGCAGCAAAGAGGTAATAACCCTGTGCCATCTTATCGTTGGTCTTGGTAACCCAGGTTTCGCCTGTAGCAACTCTGCCGTCTGAATGTACATAGTAGGTTGCGCCTTCAAGCTCAATAATACCTGCGTATGTCTTCTTGCCGCCTTCATAGTAATAGAGTGTGCCGTCTTCTTCAAAGATACCTGTATCGATCATCTTACCGTCAGCAGCAAAGCGATAGTAACCCTGAGCAACCTTGTCGTTTGTCTTTGTAACCCAAGTCTCGCCTGTAGCAACTCTGCCGTCTGAATGTACATAGTAGGTTGCGCCTTCAAAGTCAATCAAACCGGCGTATGTCTTCTTGCCGCCTTCATAGTAATAGAGTGTACCGTCTTCTTCAAAGATACCTGTGTTAATCATCTTGCCGTCGTCAGCAAAGAGATAGTATCCCTGCTCAACCTTATCATTTGTCTTTGTAACCCAAGTTTTACCGGTTGCAACTCTACCGTCGGAATGAACATAATAGGTAGCGCCGTCAAGCTCAATAATACCTGCGTATGTCTTTTCACCGTGTACTAAATAGTAAAGTGTTCCGTCGATGTCATAGATGCCGTTCTTGTCGATAAGCTTGCCGTTTTCATCAAAGTCATAGTAACCGGGCTTAAAGTCAAGACCGTTAAGATACTCTTCTCCTACATAATAGTTGCCGGTAACAGCCTTATGAGTTGAGTTGAAGTAATAATAGTCGTTGCCAACCTTGCACAGACCGTGCTTAGCATATCCGTTGTAAAGATAGTATGTACCGTTGTCCGTAACAAGCAGACCTGTTGAGGACATAGCCTCTTCAAGAACGCCTGTTTTGTCGTTGAACTTGTACATTCTGTAGTCGTCATCATGTGAATAACGGCTGTCCTTGATGATGAAGTAGCCGCGAACAAGATTGCTGTTTTCGTCGAAGTAATACTTTTTACCGTCGATTTCAGCCCATGTTCTTGTGTAAGCAACGGGACCGTTGTAGTAACGTGTGCCAGTTGATGTTTCTACCCACTGACCTGAAAGCATACGGCCGTTGTCAAACTCAAATGTAATCGGGATATCGCCGAAGTTGAATTTAATAACGCCCTGAGCAGCCTTGTAAGTTGAGCTGCGGAAGTAATACCAATCATCGCCGATCTGATGCCAGCCGT
>CACWIU010000109.1 GCA_902761025.1 uncultured Ruminococcus sp.
TGCTTCTAATGTTACCGCAGTAGTGTTAAGCTTAATACCTGTGGGATTTACGGTTGCCGCCTTTACTACTACATAACATAATTCGGTTTTGCCGTTTACAGTTTTTGCCGTAATTGTAGCACTTCCTACTTTTATGGCTTTAACAGTACCGTTTGATACAGTTGCTACACTGCTGTCGCTTGTAGTCCATGTAACCGATTTATTTGTTGCATTGCTTGGAGATACAGTCGCTATCAGAGTTGTGCTTTTTCCTACCTCTAATGGTACCGCAGTAGTGTTAAGCTTAATACTTGTGGGATTTACTGTTGCCGGCTTTACAGTGACATTACATACTGCCGTTTTGCCATTTACAGTTTTTGCTGTAATTTTAGCCGTACCTGCTTTTATAGCTTTAACAGTGCCGTTTGATATGGTAGCTATACTGCTGTCGCTTGTAGTCCATGTAACAGATTTATTCGTTGCATTGCTTGGGGATACAGTCGCTGTCAGAGTTGTGCTTTTTCCTACCTCTAATGTTACCGAATTAGTGTTAAGCTTAATATCGGTAGGATTAATTGTTACTGCTTTTACAGTTACATTACATACTGCTGTTTTGCCGTTTACAGTTTTTGCCGTAATGGTAGCCTTTCCGGCTTTAACAGCCTTTAATGTGCCATTTGACACGGTTGCAACGCTGCTGTTGCTTGTTGTCCATGTCACAAATTTTATTGTAGCATTGTTTGGAGATATAGTCGCTGTAATTTTTGCTGAATCTCCCTCATTGAGAGTGAGGGTATTTTTATCAAATACAATCGTATCAGGGTTAATAAGCTCCTGGTTTTCACGTATGCCGATTAGACTTCCGTCATCAAAACCCACACTGTAACGAAGAATAAGAAGCGAATCGTTGGACGTAATCGCACCGTCACTGTCAACATCTGCAATATTTAATGGAACGTCTTCCAAATTTACCGAAGCTCTCAAAGCTGAAAGAGCGTCGCTTGACGTGATACTTTCGTCTTTGTCAATATCGCCAATCATTCTGTCTGAAACGGGTTTGGGCGGCACGTCCGGAGAATTAACGGAGTTGTTCTGCTCATCGGTTTTGGAATCAGAACTTGTGCTAACTGTTTCATCTGAGCTTTTTTTCTGCTCAGTAACTGACACAGCCGCCTTATCATCTGCCGGCTCGCTTGTTTCCGCTGCTGCGGCAGACAAAGGAACACTAAGCAAAACTAAGCATGCCATAAATACAGATAATACTTTTTTCACTTTTAAAAACACTTCCTTTTTTATATGCATATGCTATATGCAATTTTTGATTAATCCTTATCTCTAAGGCAAATTCCGCAAGCTTCTCCTTTGCTTTTGCCTTCGAAAAAATTTACAGCTTCGTCATAGCTGTCAAACCACTTTTTATTTTTTACGATTCAATTAACCACTGTATTTAAATCCCGGATAATATGATAAATCGCCGTCAACATACACATATATCTGAAAAACTGAATTCCCACCGCTGTTATCGAAAAAAGTAGCTTTTTTTCCATTGCTGAGCTTTAAATCTGTCGGCACAGTTTTAAACACTTCAAATGAAACAAGAATATTTTCCAATTCTCTCAGATATTCATTCCTCCAACCCGACGAATACTTTGACCTTGAAGAATTACAGTCAACTCGCAGTGTTGCGATATATGTATTTTTATCCGAATCACTTTTTTTAACATCAATCACAGTACAATACATTGATGTTATATCTGCGTCAATACAACTTTCGCTTGACATAATATCCAATTTTACATTATCAAAGGCTTGCCTATACTCTGTTTCCACAAGCTCAATATTTTTTTCCTCTATTTGAGCCATTATTGCTGGAAATCCCAAAATGCCTCCAAACAATAAAACAACGGCGGCTATAACGGGAATAGGGTTAATACTCTTACTATTGCTTATGTTATTATAATTGGCAGACTGAACGTAGTCACCTGTTCCACGCCGCATAGACAAATCGGGCAACGACATAACATAAATCATATACGGAATACCTAAGAAAAAACACATTATACCATTAACTTGTGCATGTCCTTTTTTGTGAGCAAAACCGGCAATCCCTTTGCAGGCAGCGATATAACCAATAATTAACAACACGCTTGGAATCAAAACTAAAAAAAATAACAAAGGCTCCATAATGTTATCCTCTTTTTTATCTATTAGTCGGCAAGGCTATATTAAGCCGGCTTGTTTGTTCCACAGCTGCAAATACGTTTAGAAACGAGATTAACTGCATGGCAATTCGGACATTCCCATTTAACATTTAGGTACGCATTGTCAGTATTTTGTTTATTGGATACTGTATCCGTGTAATCAAGCTTTACTTTTGCAGGCTGAGAACTGCTCTGCGTTTCAGGAACAGGAGCAGAAACATTTGACTTTTGTACAGATGTTTGACTTGCGTTGTTGCGTGCTTTCAAATCCGGCAAAGAAGCAACATAAATCATATACGGAATACCCAAAAAGAACAAAACTACTGCGTTCACGCTTTGATGTCCCTTATCGACAGCAACCTTTGTCATCTCAATGCAAGATACAACGTACCCCACAAATGACAGCAAAGACAACAAACATGACAATACTATTACAACCGCGTTGTCTTCAAAAAACATAACTACACCACTTTCTATCGTTACACATTATTACTTATAATATAGCGTTTAAATTTCTTACTGTCTATTATTAGAAGAAGATGATTCGGGTTTAACGGCTGCTATTATCACGTTCGGGTTTAACGGCTGCTATTATCACGCCAATAATTCCCAAGAAGAAACCTACCCAAAACCAAGACGTAAACGGAGCGGCTTCATATCCCTTTGATCTGATTATTCCAATGCAAACCGAACCCCAAATCAAACCGCCAATAACTGCACCTATTACATAAAAAATCATATAATCGTCATACATAACACATTCTCCTTGTTTAATATTTTTAATAAATAACTCTTTCTTTTACTTAAAAAGCCTTAATATTAACTCTCCATAAATCACACAGAAGTTCTGGAACTAACTCCCAAACAAATATTTTTTGAATCAAAAATCAAACAAATATGATAGCCTGTTGACATCCATTGACAAAGCTTTTCTCCGTTACCCATCGCAGAAATTGAATTGGGTTTTCCGCAAGTTCGTTCAATTTCACTCAGCGTTTTGCCTGTAAGTGTGCCTAATTTTGCAAATTTACTTTGAAGTGACATACCGGGAGTTCTCACTAATATATGTATTATCAAATACAAAAAAATGCCTCCCAATGTGGTAATGATAGAATAAAAAACATAGTCAGTCGTAAAATCATCCATAAAATTTCCTCCTTTCTTAATGTACACCAGTTTCCAAGTTTTAATAAAATAAAAAAGTGAATTACTCTCAAAAAGGTGTATAATGGTAAGTAACCAACCAAACCATTGTAACCTGAAGGGAGTAATTCACATGAAAGCATTATACACCCAAACAAGTATAATAAGCAAGCTAAAAAAGGCATTTTTTGAAATTTTTTCAGAAGAAGGTA
>CACWIU010000110.1 GCA_902761025.1 uncultured Ruminococcus sp.
ACAACTATATCAAATATGTTGTATAAATTGTACAAATTTACAAAATTCTCATAGTGCATACTTACAAACTTGTAAATTTAAAAAAATTATGTTATTATTATAATCAATTCAAAGAGTTTTTTAATTAAGAGGAGGAAAAAATGAATCAAAAACTTAAACGCATCATACGAACATCAGCTATTGTAATTGTCCTGCTGACTTTTTACATAATTTTTGCAGTTAATCAAGGTGACAAATCAGCCAAAAACTACCCAAACGATATAAACACCGAAAACAAAACAATAACAAATCAATCGTCTGAAAAAGATACTTCAATTTTTGAATTATCCGAACAGCAGGACACCGATACGCATTCGCAAAACGATGCTAAAAACAAAAATACGGATTCAGAATTTTCTTCCGATTCGCAAACAGATAAAAATACCGATACAAATAAAAAAGAAGATTCGGAAACCGACAGCGAACATAAAAACAATACTGATACCGACGCTGAAAATGCCCTTGCAGAAATGATATTCCCTTACAACGGCGAGTGGAATTTAATCGTTGTCAACAAGTATAATCCCATTCCCGAAGAATATGAGTTCGAGCTTACAGAAATGAAAAACGGCAAGCAAGTTGATTCCAGAATATACGACTCCTTACAAGAAATGCTCAACGCAGCCGCTGCAGAAGGAATATATGCCGACATCGGCGAAGCTTATCGAACTACAGAAGAACAAGAGGCTATTATGGACGAATATATAAACGGCTATATCGAACAGGGCTACACCGAGGAACAAGCCGCTGCCGAAGCCAAAAACTGGGTCGCTCTTCCCGGAACAAGCGAACACCAGCTCGGCCTTGCACTCGATATCAACGGCGACGGCATAACAACTTCTGACCAAGCTGTCTATGACTGGCTTGCTCAAAATGCTTATCTGTACGGCTTTATTCTCCGTTACCCATACGGAAAAGAAGAAATTACCGGAATTGATTACGAAGCGTGGCACTATCGTTATGTTGGAGAAACTGCCGCTCGAGAAATATATTTCAGCGGTCTTTGTCTGGAAGAATATTTATCTCAATAATAAAAAAATCTTCAGCCTATTCTATTAAAGTTTTTGCCCCGCTTTTTTCAAAAAGCGGGTGGATTCCAAAGGCAACGCCTTTGGTGGGTTATTAAGGGCGAAGCCCTTAACTATATACTGCACATAAAAAATGACGTTTTTGCAAATTGACTATTTTTTAAGGAGATGTTTTGTATTATGAGATTAAGAAAAAAATTAGCCGTTATTTTGGCGGCTCTTATCCTTGGCTCAGCCGTTATTTCGGGCTGCGAAAAAGGCTCGCTCCCCGACAATAATTCGCAAACCGAAGTTTCTTCAGACGAATCCGTTTCTTCTGCTGCGTCTGAAAATACAAGCACCGGCGAAACTCCTGCTTTTAAAGAAGTTGATGAAACCGAAAAAATCAACTACGGCATTAACGCTTTTTCTTCCGAGTTATTCAAAACCGAATATGCAAAAAGCAATTCTGCCGACAATGTATTTCTTTCTCCATATTCTGTATACACTGCTCTGTCTATGCTCAACAACGCAGCAAAAGGCAGCACTTTGAACGAAATGAACAATATGCTCGGCGGTACTTTTCCAAACAAGTCAAACGGCGGAACCCCCGTAAGCGTTGACGGACTTAACACCTTTTTTAAAAACTATATTAACTTGCCGATTGGCGATGCCTCGACATTCAAAACAGCAAATTCCATTTGGATAATGCAGCGTGACAACGTGAAAATCCGTGACAGTTTTATCAACACAACTAAAGAATGTTACAATGCCGAAATCTTTAACGAACCTTACGGCGACAGTACCGTTGACAAAATCAACGGTTGGGTTGATGAAAACACCGACCATATGATTAAAAAAATGCTTTCTCCCGAATCCATTACTCCCGATACTGTTTCTGTACTTTTGAACGCTGTCGCATTCGACGGCAAATGGACTGCCCCCTACGAAGAAAGCGACGTTGAAAAAAATACTTTCCATAATGCCGACAATTCCGAATCGCAAGTTGATTTTATGTACTCCGACGAACACAACTACATTGACGACAACGGCAAAGCTACAGGATTTGTCAAAACATATAAGGGCGATGAAGACCATTCTTTCTGCTTTATAGCTTTGCTCCCCGATGAATCTGTCGGAATTGATAAGTATATAGAAGAAGAATTGACCGATGAAAAATTTAAGGAGTGCTTTTATAAATCAACCTCGGGCGAAGTGCATGCGGCTCTTCCAAAATTCAAATTCGATACTTCTTACAATCTTAATTCCCTTGCTGATATGGGAATACCAACCGCATTTTCTCCGTCTGCCGATTTTTCAGGTTTTGCTGAATCGGAAAACGGTAATATTTACATCAGCGAAGTAATCCACAAGGCTCATGTAGAAGTTGACGAAAAAGGTACTAAGGCCGCTGCCTCTACCGCAATTATTATGAAAGACAATGCCATGGAAGCAGAACCCGAATATTATACAGTGACTCTCGACCGTCCCTTTGTATTCGCAATCTATGACTACGATAACGAAATGCCTCTGTTTATAGGTGCTGTCCGTGCGTTGGAAAATTCTCCCGAATAAAAGATTAACAAAATGTTTGCTTTGTCTGCTGTTTTTTCGGAAACATTCCATAATAATCACATAAATAATTGCTTTTTGCCTTATTGTATTGTTCATTATTAAACAAAATAGTTAAAAAATTAAAAATCGGTAGATTTTGTTTTAGTAATGTGATAAAATATTGAATAGGAATTTGTAAAACAACAATTTCCCTTTTGGAATCATATTCGTTATCGGGAACAGCAGTTTTTGTAAGAGGTGAATGTTTTGGAAATTAAATTTACAACAGAAGAGATTATCGGCATAGCTGTAATGATGAACAATGGAACAGTGCCGTTTATGGGGTTAGCGACTATTCTTCCGCAGGGTGTCGAAAACATCTTCAAATGGAAACCAAGCTTTATGTTTGACAAGGTTGTAAAAAACGCAAAGTCACGCTTTGAGCAAATGGGAATCCTCGAAAGTTATGAGTTTACAAATCTTACTTACACAATGTTAAAATCTAAATATCAGATATCTATTTTAAAAGAAGAGGGCGGAAAACCCACCGAATCTATTTTTCTTGCCGAAAACAATACGGCATGCAAAATGATGTTCGAGGAAGACGGCACTTTCACTGTGACAGACGGCTTGGAACAGAAAAAGCTTGTTGATGAGTTCACTAAAAAAGCTAAAGATGAGAAAGCTTTTGTCAGCCTTAGAGAACATTTGTGCAAGCCTGTCGAAATTCAAGCCGACGATATTGAAGAAATTTTTCACTTAATGCACATTTAACCTAAATGGGCAAGAAGTCCCCCACCTCTTAGGTGGAGGGATGAATTGCCCGTCAGCCGCAAGGCTGACTTTTTCCTTGACAATATAAATATG
>CACWIU010000111.1 GCA_902761025.1 uncultured Ruminococcus sp.
GTCGAGAATATAAAAGCTTCGAAAAGTCATAATATCGATCAGAATGACAAGCACGAGCCTAAAAACAGCAGCTCTAACATATTTTTTTGATTGATTTTCGGTTTGCATGTTATTCGCCTCATCAATAGCTTAATCTTTCTTCTTATCTTGACGTCTATCCATTATCTGTGTGAACTATGACCCATTACATCAAATTTGGAGTTTTCCAAAACATTTTATTCATCACTTTTTAGGTAATAATATTTATAGTATATTTTACCATTCTTACTTTTTTTCGTCAAGCCCAGAATTTGCTGTTTCTTTCTGTCATATTCACCATTCATTCTGATATCGTTAAACACCCGAAAGGTCTCCTTGCTTCAATGTCACAAAACGCACCGAACGGGTATGCGGAAGGGTACCGAATAATCATGCACAGGAAGCCGCTCGGCGCAGATGTTTGTGACAGAGTAACAGTAAGAAAGTACAGATCGGAGGAGTACAATGCACACATGGACAAAGATCAGGCACAAGCTTGAAAACGAATATTTAGCCGAGAGCCTTCGAGGTCACATCAGGTATTTCTGCACATCGTACACCTACTGTCCCGATCACGAGGGCAGGGCGGCGATTTTGCTTGACAACAAGGAGATCATCTCCGGCGGGTATTACAATCAGTGGGTCAAGGCACATCTGCTGCCGCATGACGAAACTCTTAAAATGCGTTTGACACTTGATATGCCGTTAATGGACAATACCGCCGTAAAGCTCGGTATGTTCGACCAACGCTGTTTTTATGAAGCTTTTAACGAATTTGACAACCAAAGTATAGAAAAAAGTTTTGCAAGCGAGAATATTCTTGTTCGCATATTTGCAGTTCTTGACCGCAGAGTGGGAAAGAGGACGCTTAAAAAAATAGGTGAAAATATCCAAAACGAACCGGAAGTTTTTCAGATGTTTTACAATATCCGAACGAACGTAAGGAGTGCAAATCAATGAAAAAACGTATAATCTTGTTTGTAATTATTGTTATGTTAACTGCGGCAGGCTGTTCAACTGCGGCAACAAACAGCGAGAATAACGAAAGTGTTTTGAGTTCGCAAATCTTATCCGGCGAAACAGATACAAATACAATCCCCGATAAGCCCTCAACTCCAAACACTCAAGAGCCGGAGATTTCGGTTACAAACATTTACACCGAAGAGGACTCGCACATGCCCTTAACGGAAAAGCTTTATCAGACGCCCGATATTACAAGTGTCAGCCCATACTTTGTTCATAAAAAAGTCGGTTCGGGGCTTGATATGGAGCTTTATCTTGAACTGTTGGACAAGGAAACGGACGGACTGTACTGCACCGTGAAAAATAACAAGAATGTTTGGCGAGTGGTGACAGTATCGGCATGCGGCGACCCGAACGAAGATGACTATATAACCGCATATGAAAAATTCGCACTCGCTCCAAATGAAGAAGTTGTTGTGAAGCTTACTCTGAACGCCGAAAAATATAAATATATAAAAGAGCTGAGCTTTGGTTTGTTCTGCAATGGATTAAATTACTCCGCCGCTGAACAAACCGCAGACATTAACGGAAAAGAGCCTGACTTGATGTTAAATTACTTTCTGTATGTTTGGCGGCAGCATGAGGCAGTCCCCATAGGCAAACAAGACGAACCTACTATCGACTTGACAGAGGGTTTTATCAGAGGTTTTGGCACATGGTTTTTCACTCCTGAAACCCACTCGGAATAACTTTAGTTTTTACTCGTCAATTCTTTTAAAATCAATGCCGCTTTTCTCCAAAGCGAGAAAAATATTTTTTATGACAAACTGCAAATACTCGTAATTCTCATTGCTTGCGTTGGAATATTCATGATTAAGCCAATCTTCATATATAACAATAAATTCTGTTTTTAAGTCGGAACAAATTTTTTCTGCTTCCAACAACTTCTTTTTAAGCTCGGCATTTGTCCTTTGCACAACCATAGATTTATTGTTGATATCATTTATTTCGGATTCAAGCAATCTCGAATAATTTTTGGCTGTTAAAAGACGCTCTGATTGTTCGGAAATTATCCTTTCCAATTCGGCTATCCTTTTTTTCAGCCGAATATTTTCGGCTGCGTTATCACAGCTGTTATCTTCTTGTTCCGGTTGTATGTTATTTGAATTTTCTGAAATTTCCATAATTGTTTTGTATGACAAATTAAACTGTATGCCATACTTCTCCTTTCTTTACTTAATGGGCTTTATCCTTTAACTCTGTCTATTATATCATTAAAAAATGCGTTGTTCAAGATTTTTTGTGCATGATTTCTAAAAATAAAAAATAAGCAAACGGACAAAATAGGGTATGGAAAAGGACGTAACGACCATGTTTTTGGATTTATACGAAAAGTTTTCAACATTATTTTAATACAATGTTGAAAACTTTTGAAATTTATAGAAATTTAATAAAAACAAGCACAGTCCGAAAACAAACTGTGCTTTTCTTTTTTACTCGCCTATTTTTTCTCTGTCCTTGATTAAATCTTTAGCTTTTATGTTTGGGTGATGATAACGCTTTCTTTTTTCGGGCAAACACATTATTTTACTAATCAAAGTGCCAAGTTCAACATATGCCTGAGGAGTTTTAAACTGTATAGCTTTTGTCGGACAATAGACAACGCAGGCATTGCACCCGTGGCAATGGTGATTCCATACCGGACGCCCGTTTTGCATGGTGATGTTTCGATTTGGGCAAACTTTTTGACATAAGCCGCAGCTTTTGCATCTGTCATCGGTATAGAAACCTTTGTCGTATTCATGTTCTACCGCAAGATAAGGTCCCATTGCACTGTCATATCTTTTTCTGGAAAGTTGCGACATACGAGGGTAATCCCTAAGTGTTTTCGATTTTATTTCAAGAGCGGCTTTTTTTATTTGTTTTTCCATGTGCGGAATCATGATTTTTTCCGGTGGAAAGGGTGGATAAGCAATACATTGACTTGCTACGCAGCGTATCGCACGCCCATAGCTTAAATGAGCGCCTTTTTCTTCAAGTATGCTGTTTACCGTTTCAAAGCATTTCCCATGTATTGCTACGTATGTTGCGGTCATAAAAATATACGCATTTTTGTTTACGGAAAGTTTTTTTATAAATTCTTTAAATGTTCCCGGGATATCCCATTCGTAAACAGGACAGACAAACCCTATCATATCCGCATTTTCCGCGGAAACTTGTTTCGGTTCGCAGCGGACGGAAATAAGCTCTGCACCGCCTATTTCTTCTGCTATTTTTCTTGCCGTATAGAGGCTGTTGCCCGTGCCTGTGAAATAATAGATTATAGTTTTCATTTATTATACCCCTTTCGCATTTTTTTAATCAGGGCAACCGCATGAAAAAATCTTTATTATTTGTGCAAAACGACCTATTATTCTGCTAGCAATTCAGGCAATAATATCAATTTTAGAAGTTGCCTGT
>CACWIU010000112.1 GCA_902761025.1 uncultured Ruminococcus sp.
CCTCAGCTAATATTCACTACAATTCAGATATGCCAGAGCAACCTGCCATAACTGGCAAAATGGGAGATTTGGACGGTGACGGTGAAATTACATCTGCCGATAGTTTGATAATTCTTCGCCAAAGCGTAGGATTGGAGAATTTAACCCCCGAACAAATCAAACTTTGTGATGTAGACGGTGACGGCGAAGTAACTTCCGCCGACGCACTTGAAGTTTTGCGTTACAGCGTAGGTCTTGCAACAACAGCAAATATCGGAAAGTAAAAAAATTGCCCACTTTTTAATAAAGTGGGCAAAAACTTTTAAAAGCTTTAAGTTTATGAATTATTATTTTCTTTTTTTTCTAATGTGTCATTTATCATATTGGCACACATATATACATTACCGCCGCCCATGGTTAAAATCAAATCTCCCGGCTCTGCATGTTTGCAGACGTAATCGGCAGCGTCTTCAAAAGTATCAATACACTTTGAGCCAACAACTTTTTCGCCTAAGTCGGTATTGTAAATGTTGTATGTGTTTGTTTCTCTCACAGGCAAAATTTCAAGAATGACAGCTTCGTCAACTATGGACAATGCTTTTGCAAAGTCATCTAAAAGAACCGCTGTTCGAGAATAAGTATGCGGCTGAAAAACATTCCAAACTTTGCGGAAGCCCATTTGCATTGCGGCTGAAAGAGTTGCGGTAATTTCTGTCGGGTGGTGTGCAAAATCATCGGCAACGGTAATTCCGCAATGTTGACCGAGAATTTCAAATCTGCGGTGTACTCCCGTAAATTTGTTTAAATTTTCCGAAATATCTTCGGGAGATACTCCTGCGTTGTGTGCGGCTGCTGCGGCGGCAAGAGCATTGTATACATTATGTTTTCCCGGAACGGATAATTGAATATTGCAGAGTTTCTTATTGTTAAAATAAAAATCAAAAGCATCATAAACCGTGCTTTGCGGCGAAGTCATAACGGCACGGTAATTATTGTTCTCGCCAAAACCGAACGTAACAACAGGAACTGCCGCATTTTTAACGCTGTCAAGTGCGTTTTCATCATCGCCGTTTACAATTACAGTACCTGAAGTTTGTGCTGTGAATTTTGCAAAAGATTTTTTGATGTTGTCAATATTTTCAAAATAATCAAGGTGGTCTGCATCGACATTTAAAATAACGGCTGTTGACGGAGTAATCTGCAAAAACGAATCAACGTATTCGCAAGCCTCGCACACGAATAATTCAGAATTTCCAACGTAACTGTTTCCGCCTATATTTGGCAGTGTGCCGCCGATAACGGCAGTAGGTTCGAAATGACTTCCGATAAGAATTTGGGCAATCATTGCGGTAGTTGTAGTTTTTCCATGCGTTCCGGCTATCGCAATGGTATTTTTAAAACGTCTTGAAACGATACCGAGCATTACGGAGCGTTCGACTGTAGGAATGCCATTTTCTCTTGCGGCTGCAAGTTCGGGGTTGTCTTGTTTAACGGCAGCGGTGTATACAACAAGCTCAGCTCCGTTAATATTGTTTTTGTCATGCCCCATGAAAACAGGAATGCCATAGCTTTTTATTCGTTTCAAAGTATCGCCGTCATTTGAATCCGAGCCGCTGACATCATATCCCTTTGCGATAAGAATTTCCGCAAGGGGACACATTCCCGAGCCTCCAATGCCTACAAAATGAACTCTTTTTACAGAATCAAGAATATTATCATAAGTTTTGTCACAAAATTTATCAACGTACAAACAAAAGCACCTCTCACTCTCGCATTGTTATTGCTGTAATTTGTCTAACTCCTATTATATATCAATTTTTTAAAAATAGCAACACACCAAATAATATTTACCCATTATTCTAAAAAATCAGCCATTGACAAGCTTTTTTTTGTTTGTTTTACGGAAACTGACGATAGGAATTTTAATTTTTCTTCTTTACATGCAGTTAATAATGTGCTAAAATAATACATATTGATAAAATTTTAGAAGCAGGGACAATAATTAGATTAAAAAAGTTTTGTATTACGGTGTTGGCACTGTAATATTTGTAAATTTTCATCGCTTTTTTTGTATCTTACAAAATGATTATTCGTAAAAAGGAGAGCTGTATGGATAGTTTTGACTATATGAAAAGAGCAATTACACTTGCGCAAAAAGCGGCAGGCTGGGCAGCACCTAATCCAATGGTAGGGGCAGTCATTGTAAAAAACGGTAAAATTATAGGCGAAGGATATCATCACAAATGCGGCGAACTGCATGCCGAGCGTAATGCTTTCGCCTCGCTGTGCGAGTCTGCCGAAGGTGCCGACTTATATGTGACGCTTGAGCCATGCTGTCATTACGGCAGAACGCCTCCATGTACAGAAGCTATTATTGAAAACAAAATATCTCGTGTGTTTATAGGCTCTCGTGACCCAAACCCCTTAGTTTCGGGAAAAGGTGCGAATATTCTAAGAAATCACGGTATTCAAGTTACAGAAGATTTTTTAAAAGAAGAGTGCGATAGTATTAATCCTGTCTTTTTTAAATATATAACAACAAAAATGCCCTATGTTGTTCTTAAATACGCAATGAGCATTGACGGAAAAATAGCTGCCCATACGGGAAAATCGCAGTGGATAACGTCTGAAACTGCACGAAGTCATGTACACGAATTGAGAGGTCTTTACAGTGCCATTTTAGTAGGAATAGGAACCGTATTGGCAGATAATCCAATGCTTAACTGCCGTATAGAAAATGCTCATCAGCCGTTGCGTGTAGTAGTTGATACTAATTTAAGAATACCCCTTGACAGCAAATTGTGTAAAACTGCAAAGGAGTATCCAACGCTTGTAGCTTTTTCAAAAGAAAACCCGCAAAAACAGAAAGAGCTTGAAAACGCAGGAGTTAAAGTTGTTTTACTGCCTGAAAAAAGCGGTCGCACTGACCTTTATGCTTTGATGAAAAAGCTTGGCGAAATGCAAATATCAAGTGTTTTAGTTGAGGGCGGCGGAGAAATTAACGAAGCAATTCTCAGAGAAGGTCTTGCAAATCATTTATATGCTTACATTGCCCCAAAGATTATAGGGGGAGTATATGCCAAATCTCCCGTTGGCGGTATAGGAGCAGATTCTCCTGACAACGGAGCCATACTAAAAAACAGAAAACTTACAATCTTGGGACAAGATATTCTTTTAGAGTACGATGTTGAAAGGGGATTTGCAAATGTTCACAGGGATAATTGAAGAAATAGGTTCTGTAAAAAGCGTTGTTTCAGGAATTAAATCGGGAGAACTTGCAATAAATGCAAATCTTGTTTTAAACGGTACAAAAATAGGAGATTCGATTGCGGTCAACGGAGTTTGTCTTACAGTTACTAAACTAATCTCAGGCGGATTTACTGCCGATGTTATGCCGGAAACTTTGAGCCGTTC
>CACWIU010000113.1 GCA_902761025.1 uncultured Ruminococcus sp.
GAATATTTTAAGAAAAAGTAGCGTTGTGGACTTAACAGTCCTATACGGTAGTGGCGAAGTGGACACGCCTGTAAGAATAAGGGTTGCCTGATTTCAGGTAGAAACTTAAATACCAATCTTCTTACGAAGCCCCCACCTCTACAGGTGGGGGAGAGTTCACTTGTGTTTCTTAAGGGAGTTTTTTATGAATTATACTGTTAATTTAGGCTGTTGGAACAGTATTTTTGCAATTCCGACAGACATTGTTGATAAATATTTAAAGATTGCAGGCTCGGCTCAGCTGAAAGTACTTTTGTATATTTTGCGTCACAGCGGCACTCAGTTTGAACTTAACGACATTGCGGACTATTTGAACATGAGTACGTTCGATGTAAAGGACTGCATTGAATTTTGGGTTTCTTTTAATGTCATTTCCGTAAACAATAATATCATTTCTCCTGCGGCGTTCAACTCAAACGTCAAACAGTCCGAACCTCAAAATACGCCTGCTCCTGTTGTTCCCGTTGTTCCAAACGAAAGCAATAACAATAATTCGCAAACCGTACATAATAATAATATTAATATTTCAAATTCGCCAAAAGAACCCGAAGTAAAAAAGGACGAACCTCAAACTGCTGTCAAAACATACGAAAAGCCCTCGGACACAGTCGTTTCACGTCCGCTCAGACCCGACCCGATTTACGTTGCCAAAAGAATAAGCGAAGATAAAGAAATAGAAGCCTTGCTCAACGAAGCTCAGTATATTCTCGGCAGACCTGTTTCGCCTAATGAAAACGCAGGTATGATAATGCTGCATGACAACGAGGGACTTCCGTGCGAAGTTATACTAATGCTCTTGACTTACGGAGTATCGGCAAAAAAAGGAATGCGGCAAATTGAAGCAATGGGGGCGGCGTGGGCAAAAGAGGGCATACGCACCGTTGAACAAGCCGATAATAAAATCAGCCAGCTTGACGAAATAAACGAATCCTGCCGCAAAGTTTTCTCCATTCTGCACTTTGAACAGCGTACCCCCAGCGATAAAGAAGAAAAAATTTATACACGCTGGATTAAAGAATGGAAATTTTCCGATGAAATGATTAAAGAAGCATATGATATTTGTATTAACTCAAAAGGCAAATATATTATTAATTATGTTAATACTATTTTGCAAAGGTGGTACGAAAGCGGCATACGCACCGTTGAGCAGGTACACGCTCAGCGTCCGTCAAACAATGCCAAAAAGAATAACGGCAATAATGACGGCTCGGGAAATAATTCTTCGTTTGATATAAGCGACCTTAACGGTCTTAGTATGTTTAACGACTGACAAAAGGAGGTTAAAATGTGGGATACAGTAAGGAAACTTTTGAAAAGGCTAACGAAAAACTGTCCCTGAGAAGACAAAAAGCTTTTTATGACGCCGAAAAAAGGCGGGAGGAAATTTATAAAAAAATACCTCGTGTTTACGAAATTGAAAAACAGCTTGCTCACACAGGGTTAACAGCCGCAAAAGCCGTTCTTTCGGGCAGCGACACAAAGACAGAGCTTATAAAGCTCAAAGACGAAAATCTGAAATTACAAGGCGAAATGCAAATTCTGCTTGTCGAGCAGGGTTATACGACCGCCGACTTAGACGAACGATATATTTGTCCTTTGTGCCGTGACCACGGATATATTGACGGCATTATGTGCGGCTGTATGAAAAAGCTTTTGCGTGACATTGCGTTCAATGAAGTTAACGCACTCTCTCCCCTTTCGCTGTCAAGTTTTGACACATTCGACTTGTCGTATTATCCCAACGAGCCAAACCACGAGGGATATATTCCTCGTGTACGCATGACTAAGATATTTGACTTCTGCAAAAAATACGCCGAAAACTTTAACGGAAAGAATCATTCTATCTTAATGTTAGGCGGCACAGGCTTAGGAAAAACTCATTTGTCGCTTGCGATTGCAGGGAGAGTAATTGAAAGGGGCTTTGGCGTAATATACTGTTCTACTCCTCGTGTACTTTCGGCTATTGAGCGAGAACATTTTACAAAGGGGAGCGAACGAGCAACGCTTACAAGGCTGGAGCAGTGCGACCTTTTGATAATAGACGACTTAGGCACGGAGTTCGGCACTCAGTTTAACAATGTTACAGTATACAATTTATTAAATAACCGTATTCTTTGTCAAAAACCGACTATTGTAAACACAAATTTGTCGACCGGGGAATTAAAGTCACGCTATACGGAAAGGTTTGTATCTCGTTTAATCGGCGAAGAAATTTTCTTTGAGTTTATCGGCAAAGACATTCGCCTTGAAAAGAAGAGAAGAAACAGCAATTCATTTTAATAAGCCGCCTGCGATAAGAAAAGAGGTGTTTTTTATTGAGCAGAGTAAAAATAAAAGATGTTGCCTGTTTTTCAAAAGGAAGTCAAATTAACGGCGATGAACTTATTGAAAACGGAGAATACGATTACTTAAACGGTGGAATCAATCCTTCCGGAAAATGGAATGATTACAATGTTTCGGGCAATTCTATAACAATAAGTGAGGGGGGGAACTCATGTGGTTATGTAAACTATATGGTTAATCCTTTCTGGTGCGGTGCACATTGTTATTACTTGTATGACTTAAAATGCAGTCCAAAATATTTATATTATGCGTTAAAGAGCCAACAAGACAAGATTATGAAATTACGCTCGGGTGCTTGTATGCCCAATATCAAAAAATCCGACATTGGTAACTTTGAATTTGAATATACTAATGATACTTATATTCAAAACAATATTATCGCCACGCTCGACAAAGTAACCCACCTAATAGACCTCTGCCAAAAGCAGATTGAAACGCTTGACTTACTTGTCAAATCCCGATTTATAGAGATGTTTGGTAATGGAGACTATCCTAAAGTCAAGTTAAGAACAGTTTGTTCAAAAATTACAGATGGAACACATAAAACTCCGAACTATATATCACAGGGAATAACATTTATTTCTGCGAAAAACATTGTTAATAATGAATTGGATTTCACAGATGTTAAATACATTTCCAAGGATGAATATGATGAAATACAAAAAAGATGCCAAACTGAGTTATATGACGTACTTTTATCGAAAAGTGGTTCTGTATTTTTAAATGCTTGTCGGGAAAAACTTCATCAAGCCATGTGAATCTTTTCAGCTACAAGTTTGCTGATCCCATATGGCGTATTAGGTGTTGGTAACGTGTCCTCTGTCTTTAATTCTTCTGCCGCCCCATAAGGAGCGATAGAACTTGTGAAAAGGAGCTTATGAATCCCATGTTTCTCTGCGAACGCTACAATGTTCTCCGCACCCTTCATGTTGGTCTCAAAGTATTCATAGTCTTCATCTGT
>CACWIU010000114.1 GCA_902761025.1 uncultured Ruminococcus sp.
GACAATTTGTCAACTTCGGACAAAGCGTTGATTGAAGCTATGATGAACACGTGTTTTGCGTTGCTTCAAAACATACAGCGTTTGCAGAATTATTCGGACAAGAACGATACAGCAGTTTTTAATGGAAAGAGGTAATTCAGATGAATGATTTGAAAATTTTTGAAAACCCTGAGTTCGGCAGTATCCGAACACTGGAGATTAACGGCGAGCCGTGGTTCGTAGGTAAAGATGTGGCTGAGGTTCTCGGATATGCAAAGGCAAGAAATGCGATTGCGGCTCATGTTGACGAGGAAGATAAAAAGGAAGCCCCAATTCAGGGCGACCTTGGCGGAACGCAAACTATGACTATAATCAACGAAAGCGGAGTATATGCCTTAGTGTTCGGCAGTAAGCTCCCAAAGGCTAAGGAGTTCAAGCGTTGGGTAACATCTGAAGTACTGCCTACCATACGCAAGCACGGAGCGTACATGACAGCCGACACACTCGAAGCGGCAATACTTAACCCCGATTATCTTATTCAGATTTTGACCGCACTAAAAGGCGAACAAGAAAAGCGTAAGGCACTTGAAGCCGAAACGGCGGTTCAGAAACAGCAAATTGCAGAGTTACAGCCGAAAGCAAGCTATTACGATGTCGTTCTTAATTGCAAAGACTTACTTTCGGTCACGGAAATAGCCAAAGATTACGGAAAGTCGGGAACATGGTTAAACAAGAAGCTGCACGAATTAGGAGTGCAATTCAAGCAAGGCAAGATATGGCTGTTGTATCAGAAATACGCTGAAAAAGGCTATACAAGCACGAAAACGCACACATACCCTGCCGATGACGGAGAAGTTCATACAAAGGTACATACCTACTGGACGCAAAAAGGCAGGCTTTTCATTTACGAGCAACTCAAAGGCGAGGGAATACTTCCGATTATTGAGCGTGAACAAGCGGAGGTAACGAAACAATGAACTACGAAAAAAATTACTGTGAGATGAAAAACCGCTTGTACAGTGCGGTTAAAGAATCGGCAGATGTTCTTCTTTGGATGATACGAGAAGAACGCATAAACACAGCGGAATTTAAAATTGCAACGGCTTGTTATACCGCACTGTATGAACAAATCACACGCAATCAGCTTGAAGACGATTACGACACTTGGGAATGGTCAATAGGAGATGTTGAAGAATGACATTACAAGATTTGAAGTCAATGGATAGAGCTATCATCACACCGGCGATAGCGGCAAAAATACTAAATTGCGACCCGCAGTACATAAGAGTAGCCGCACGTCAATGCCCTGAACAATTAGGTTTTCCTGTTATTATTATGGGTACAAAAACGAGGATACCACGCATAGCCTTTATACGGTTTTTAGAGGGTGGTTACGGTGAGTAACCAAAACATACGCAAACCAAGATTTAGATACCGTATATGTCGCAAGTGCGGCGAAGAGTGGAACGTAAGCAAAAAAGATACATATCCGCTCTATGTTTGTCCGAAATGCGAATACAAAGAGAGGAAGATTAAACATGAACCTATTAGAAAGAATTGTAAACGGCTTGAAAAAGATAAAACAGACGTGGATCACACCGCCTGAAAGCGAACGCAAACCGGAAGGCTTTGTACAGCTGAGAACGGCAGACGGTAAAACCACAATTACCATAAGCCTTACCGAAAGCAAAGACGCATACAAAGCTAAACAGCTTGTAAATTTTGCTCTCGGTGACGATTACAGCGACAGCGAGCCTTATACGTTAGAAGTCTGAGAATGGAGGACTAAAAAAATGAGCTACGAAGTAAAAGGTTTAAACGAAGCACAGATAGCATACGACAACTACACACCGGGTGACGAATTACCCTTGTATCACTGCGATTCTTGCGGCGGCGAGATATACGAGGGCGAAGAGTGCTACTACAACGGCTATACAGAAAAGTGGTATTGTGACGGCTGTGTTCGTAAAAAAACGGCAGAAAGAGAGGAATGGTATTAATGCTGAATAAAGAAAAATCCGCCGGCGGTTCTGCAACACCGTCAGCGGAAAAGATTACGCCTATTATTATAACGCAGGCTAAGGAAAAAATCAAGGTTTCCGATGTAAAAAAACTCGGTAAATATGAAAATGCTGTTTATGAGGAAGTTGCAGCCGCATTGTATTTGTTTTGCGAACAATCCGAGGAATTTGCAAGAGCCGTTGTCGACTGCGACAAGTCGTTTGAGGACTGCTTGAAAGAAATATGTAAAGGCTTAGGACGCTCAATCAGTGACCTTAATCTTTACAATAAGGCTGTTCAGTTTTATTTTTCGGGTGCTTTTGTAAAGTTTACAATGACAATATGTATGTCGGAGTATGAGTTTGACGAGCCAGAGCAGACGGTTAGCGAGAAGCCGAAAGAAAACATTGTCCTGTCGCTTGACAATCTGCTTGATTGGTGAGGTGCAGCATGAGAACTAAACGCAAAGAAGAACTGCTTCATACTTTTCCGTCTTTAACTGAGGAGTATCGAGAGAAAATGCAGGGCAAAACCGCCGCAAATTTCTGTGTATTTCTCACTTATGGCAATGAACTATTTGTGCGTGGATATCATCGTTACAGTAAAAGCGGAAAGCTAATTGAAAGGCAACGTTATGTTTTCGCAAAGGACGGAGCCGTGCGTTACATATTTGATGATTGGAAAGGCTGGAGAATAGCAACACGATTTCGTGAGCCTGTTTTCTGTCAAACTACATATGGCTATACTTTTGACAATTCGTACAGTATTCTTGGTTTTGATGCCGTAGAAAAAAGCGACATGAAATACAGTCAGCTTTCATTTGGCGAAAGGCTGCCAATATCGTATCTTGGCTTGTATTGCCGTCATAAGAATTTAGAGTACATTGTCAAAGCGGGGTACGCTGGAATTATCACCGAAGAATGTACAGGCTATTGGGGCAAGGTCGAGTATTTGCGAATAAATGCAGATATTGACTGGAAGAGTAACAATCTTTTAAAAATGCTTCGCCTGACCCGAACCGAATTTAAACTGTTGCAAGGTCAGGAAGGTATTTATTCACAATATATTAATGTTCGTTCAGCATTTCCGAAATACAAACCGGAAGATAACATTGCTATTGCAAAGATTTTCGGCTGTCAAATGGGTACTATTCAATGGTACGAAAAATGTACAGGGCTTAAAGCAAGACGGCTTGCACGTTATATGTACGACAATGATATTAATTTGAGGGACTATAACGACTATATAAGACAGTGTAATCAGTTAGAATATAACTTACACGAGTATATGTACAGAACCA
>CACWIU010000115.1 GCA_902761025.1 uncultured Ruminococcus sp.
TTACTGATTGTCAATAGTTTCAGTAAAAAACAATCGGCATTCATCCCCCACTTTCGCTTCGCTTAGAAGTGGGGGTATTCTGCCGAGAATTGGATAAAATTTTCGTCCATGGAACAATACATGATGTATCAAAAAGCAATGTGCTTTCACGATACCGAAATTGCCAAACAAATTTTACAGACTGATAATGTCGGAAAAATCAAAGAACTTGGCAGAGCCGTTCAAAATTATAACGATACGGTCTGGAACGGATTGCGGCAGGTAATTGTTTATGACGGCTTGCTTGAAAAATTCCGTCAGAATGAAGAATTGAAGAAACAGCTTTTGTCCACAGGGGAAAATATTTTGGCAGAATGCGCAGTTAACGACAGAATTTGGGGAATCGGACTTTCTATGACAAGCGACAGCCGATTTAATATGAGAAACTGGAAAGGTCAAAACCTGTTGGGATTCACGCTTATGCGTGTCAGAGATGTTTTAAAAAACGATTAAGAAATTTTACTTATAATTTTATTATATTTCACTTGATGAAAGGGGGAAATTAATTTGAAAATTTTGTATGCCGAGGACGAAATTGCAATGTCCGAAGCCGTAACCGAAATTCTTAAACATAAAAACTATGTGGTTGACACCGTTTACGACGGCGAAGAAGCCCTCGATTACTTGCTGTCGGAAAAATACGACGGAATTATACTTGACGTAATGCTGCCCAAAATGAACGGCATTGAAGTTTTGCAGTATATAAGGAAGAAAGGCATAGGCACTCCCGTGCTGCTGCTCACGGCAAAATCGGAAATTTCCGATAAAGTCGAGGGACTTAACGCAGGAGCGGACGACTACTTGGCAAAACCCTTTGCCATGCCCGAACTCGTTGCCCGCGTAGGGGCATTAGTAAGACGTTCGGGAGAAATTATTCCCGACCATATGCAAATGGGCAACATAACGCTCGACCGACAGTCTTACGAACTTGGCAGCCCGAGCGGAGAAATTCGTCTGTCAAAAAAAGAATATCAAATGATGGAAATGCTTATGAAAAGCAGCGGCAGACCTATATCAACCGAAAGCTTCATGACGCGTATCTGGGGCTATGAAAGCGAAGCCGAAGTAAATGTCGTATGGGTTTACATATCTTATCTGCGTAAAAAACTTGCCGCTTTAAACGCCAATGTTCAAATATCCGCTCTTAGAGGAAGAGGCTATATTCTGGAGGCTGCAAAGAATGCTTAAAAAGCTGCGTATCCGCTTTATTTTGCTTGCGATACTTTCCATGACGTTTACACTTATACTTGCTTTTACAGTTGTCAATATTACCCTGCGTGTAAGACTTGCCGAAAGAACCGATGAAATTATCGATATTCTGCACGAAAACGGCGGATACTTTCCTATGTTTAATCACACCGGCTCAGATGACGGCGACAGTCGGGAACAACGCCTGCTCCATAACGAAATTCCATTTCAAACACGCTACTACACAGCTTATCTCGATAACTCTCAAACTATTATAAAAGGGGATTACAGCCATGTTGCGGTCATAAATATTGACACAATCATTGACCAAACGCAAAAAATTATGGCAAAAGAAAAAGACAGGGGTTATATTGACAATTACCGATACGGAAAATTTAATACCGATGACTGCGTAATGATTATAAGCGTTGACTGCCGCACGGATATTTCCACATTGGATACTCTGCTTACAATTACTCTTGTCACCATTTTTTTCTGTATCATAGCGGTTTTTGTTATTCTTATTGCCCTTTCGGGCAAAATGCTCCGCCCGTTTGCGGAAAACAGAGAAAAACAACGGCGTTTTATTACGGACGCAGGTCACGAACTCAAAACTCCGATAGCTATAATTCAATCAAACACCGAAGTTATGGAAATGATTGACGGCGAAAGCAAATGGCTTACTAATATCAAACAGCAAACTGTACGCATGAACAAGCTTGTTAAAGACTTAATCGAACTTTCAAAAATGGACGAGCAAGTTTTATCCGAAAAAGAGAAACAGAAAATTATTTTTTCTGAAATTGTTCTGAATTCCGTAGAGTCTTTCCGTGTTCCTTCCGAATCAAAAGGAATTACTATCAAAGAGGAAATTGCTCCTCATGTTTCTGTTATGGGAGATTTGGAAGATATTATAAGACTTGTTGGCATTCTGCTGGATAATGCCATAAAATATACAGATGACAGAAAAGAAATTCAAGTTAAACTTTTCCCAAAAGGAAAAAAAGCTGTCCTTTCCGTTTCGAACACCTGCAAAGGGCTTGACAAAAAAAATGTCGCTAAATTTTTTGACAGATTTTACCGAAGCGATACTTCCCGAAATTCAAACACGGGCGGTTACGGAATAGGTCTTTCAATGGCTCAGGCAATTATACAAAATCATCGCGGCAAACTAACGGTTAATTACACAGATGATGAAATAATTATATTTACGGCTGAACTTTGATTTTTTAAGGACGTGTGTTTATTATGAATTTAGTATATGCTGTTATGTGGCTTTTAATTGCCGTTATTTTAATTTACATGGGAATAAGAGATAAAACAAAAGCTTATATTTTCTTTTCGATTTATTTTATATTCAGCGGCATTTGGTGGGCGGCAGCTTTCTTTACAAATAAAGATATGTTTCATGGGACATTGGGCTGGATTTTTCGAGGAATTACCGCAGTTTTCTTAATAATCGGAATTATATTTTATCCCAATGTCAAAAAACAATTTCAGCAAAAACAATAGCAAAATCCCCGAACAGGACTTTTTCTGTTCGGGGATAAATTTTTAGCTTTCAAGAGATTTCAACATATCGGTCAAATTCTTGATAAGAGCGTTAACTTTAGTTTCTTTTTCTTTTATGTCGTCAATTAACTTTTGAGGAGCTTTTGACATAAACTTTTCATTGTTCAATTTGCCGTTTACAAAATCAAGCTCTTTATATGCTTTTTCAAGTTCTTTTTTGATACGAACTTTTTCGCTCTCTACGTCCACAAGCTCTCTGAGCGGCAAACAAAGCTTTGCGTCCGCAGTCGCAACCGTAACCATATTGGCAGTTTCCTCTGTTTCCTCGCTGACAAAGCTAACGTCTGACGCTCCCGCTAAACGAATAAGAAAATCTTTTGCTTCCGTAAACTGTTCATAATCAGCGGCTACTACCGTAATATGAGTTTTACGCTTGTTAGGAACTTTATGCTCGGCTCTGCACTCGCGAACAGCGCGGACAAAATTCATAATTTTTTCCATTCTCTCTTCGTCTTTCGGG
>CACWIU010000116.1 GCA_902761025.1 uncultured Ruminococcus sp.
CTGCCAACGCTGTTCCAATACATATTCCCCACGAACCTTTTTTTCTGAACACTCCTGACAAACCCAACGCAGTATATGCCAAAAGATAATCTAAAACTATTGAACCTACCAACGCAATCGGAGAAAGTCCCCAGCCGAACAAACCTTCGCCTATTCCAAATCCAAGCTGAATCAACGAATAAGCAAACGCTCCTGTTATTCCCCACTTTATCCCATATTCAATAGAGATAAGCGCAATCGGTATCATTGAAAGAAGTGTTATCGAACCGCCTAAGGGCAGTTGATATACTTTTATCATACTCAACACGGTTGCCAATGCTATCAAAATTGCTGTAAGTACAATTCTCTTAGTCTTATTCTTTCTTTGTTTGGGTTTTTCGGAAACCTGAGAATTTTTTTCGGTTTTAGTTTTTGCGGACATACACACCCATTCCTTTCTTAAAAAGCGTACAAAAAGGGGCATTTTAATGCCCCCTTAAAAAATCACAACTAAATCAACCGAAAACAACTCTCGTGACTTACACAAATATAACTTCCTACGACGGCATTATCCGTATCAGGTAAAGGGTCGAAGTTAATTACTCCCTCTCAGCCTTCCCAAAAGCTCCCCTGTATCTTGTACTATGTCAAAATTTGCCGGAATCAATCCAACGTCAAGAATTATAACACTTCTTATCCTGTTTGTCAAGGAGTTTTTTCGATTTTTTGTTAAAACAAACCGCTTATAATGCCGTTTTCGTCTACGTCAATACGTTCGGCGGCAGGAGATTTCGGCAATCCCGGCATAGTCATAATACTGCCCGTCAACGCAACGACAAATCCGGCTCCGGACGCAATCTTCAAGCTGCGTACAGTTACCTTGAAGTTTTCGGGAGCCCCAAGCTTTGCGGCGTCGTCTGAAAAGCTGTATTGAGTTTTCGCCATACATACCGGCAGTCCGTCATATCCCAAAGCCTTAATCTGAGCCAACTGCTTTTTAGCGTTAGCCTCAAAAATTACTCCGTCACCGCCGTAAATTTTCTTGACGATTTTTTCTATTTTTGTTTCGATTGAATCTTCAAGTTCATAACTGAAAGTAAAATCGCCTGTTTCTTCTTCGCAAAGTCTTACAACTTCCTTTGCAATTTCTACTCCGCCGCTGCCGCCGTCAGCCCATACGGTAGACAAACAAACATTAACGCCAAGTTCTTTACACTTTGCAATAATAAGCTCAATTTCTGCGTCCGTATCGGTTGGGAAACGATTCACAGCAACTACGGACGGAAGTTTATAGACATTTTTTATATTTGAAACATGGCGGAGCAAGTTCGGAAGTCCTTTTTCAAGAGCCGTCAAATTTTCCTCTGCCAAATCTGATTTTGCCATACCGCCGTGCATTTTCAAAGCTCTTACAGTAGCGACGATAACTACCGCCGAGGGAGTTAAGCCTGCATATCGGCACTTGATGTCAAGGAACTTTTCAGCTCCTAAGTCCGCTCCGAAGCCGGCTTCCGTAATAGCGTAATCGCCAAGCTTCATTGCCATTTTAGTAGCAATAACCGAGTTGCAGCCGTGAGCAATATTTGCAAAAGGTCCTCCGTGAACAAAAGCCGGAGTTCCTTCAAGCGTCTGAACTAAGTTTGGCTTGATAGCATCTTTAAGCAATGCGGTCATAGCTCCGGCAGCCTTTAAGTCGCCTGCCGTAACAGGCTTTTCATCATAAGTATAGCCTACAATCAAACGTGAAATTCTGTTCTTCAAGTCTGTAATTGACGTAGCCAAACACAGCACCGCCATTATTTCCGAAGCAACAGTAATGTCGTAACCGTCTTCACGAGGAACGCCGTTTACTCTGCCGCCCAAACCGTCCGTAATAAAACGCAGCTGTCTGTCGTTCATGTCAACGCAGCGTTTCCACGTAATGCGGCGAGGGTCAATATTTAATGAATTGCCTTGATAAATATGATTGTCGAGCATAGCGGCAAGGAGATTATTTGCCGCACCGATTGCATGGAAATCACCCGTAAAATGCAGGTTGATATCTTCCATTGGAACTACCTGAGCATAGCCGCCGCCAGCCGCTCCGCCCTTAATGCCGAACACAGGTCCCAGCGACGGCTCACGCAAAGCCACAACAACATTTTTGCCGATTTTACGCAATCCGTCTGCCAAACCTATGGTTGTAGTTGTCTTGCCCTCTCCGGCAGGAGTGGGAGTAATAGCTGTCACTAAAACAAGTTTGCCGTCTTTTTTTTCGCATTCTTTTAATAACGAAAGGTCAATTTTAGCCTTATAATTTCCGTATTGTTCAAGATATTTTTCATCAATGCCCGCTGTATTTGCAATTTCTCTGATATTTTTCATTTCAACAGACTGAGCAATTTCAATATCGCTTTTAAACATTTTCATCTTCCTTTTTAGTCTGTTTATAATTTTTAAGTTTTTTTATTTTTACTGCCCAAAAAATCCGATTTACTTTTCGGGCAGTAATAAAAAGAATAATTAATTACTTAAAGTATTTAACCGCCGAACGGAACATACCCATTTCATAAATACCGTCAACATTTTTGTAAAGTCCTTCGCCAATTCTTTCGGAATGTCCCATTTTTCCAAATACACGTCCATCAGGCGAAGTGATTCCCTCTATAGCGTATACAGAATCATTGGGATTAAAGCGAACGTCATTTGTCGGAACTCCGTTCAAGTCAACGTACTGCGTAGCTATTTGTCCATTTTCGGCAAGCTTTGCCAAAACATCGTCATTCGCAAGGAATCTGCCCTCGCCGTGAGAAATAGGAACCGTATAAATATCCCCGACTTTAGTTTCCATAAGCCACGGAGATTTATTGGACGCAATTCTCGTGCGTACAAGTCTTGATTGATGTCTTCCTATGGTATTAAACGTAAGCGTAGGACAATTTTCGTCCGTATCAATAATCTTTCCATAAGGCACAAGTCCCAGCTTAACAAG
>CACWIU010000117.1 GCA_902761025.1 uncultured Ruminococcus sp.
CTCCTGCAGATGACACTGAAATCGCAATAGTATATGACAGTTCTGCCGATACAATCTTATTTATTTGTATTAATGCAACTTATGCAAATGGTACATTAGTGCAAACAGCAACAACTCTTGAATATGATTATAGAAAAGGAATTGTGAAAGATAGAACTGTCATTGTAGCAAAAGATTCTCTTTTTGGTTGCCAAGCTGATGCAACATGGAAGGCTTCCGAGATAAAGTATAAGGATACGATTAATTATTCAACCAGTTCAGTCAATATAGCGGATAGAAAAGTGCAGAACTTTGCAAATACCTGGCGAGATGTTGACATAATGTATAGTGGCTTAGTTGTGTCTGTTTACACGAATATGACCCTTGCAGATATTGGATTCACAAAATACATGAATTAATATTATATTTTTATTATATTATCCGAAACTTAAATACAATGGTTAATTGAATAGTAAAAAATAAAGTGTGTAAGTGATTATATATCGGCTTACACACTTTTGTTTTTTATAATTTAGTCTGCATATCGTCTAAAAGCTTTGGAACGTCTGCCAAAGAGGGAACTCTCGCATAAATTATGTCGGAAACTTCTTCTTCAAAATTATCCCCGTCGGGAACTAAAATCGGTATGCAGCCCGCACCGTATGCCGCTTTTATGCCGTTTGGAGAATCTTCCAACGCAATGCACTCTTTAGGATTAAGCTCCAATTTCTCACAAGCAAAAAGATATACGTCGGGATACGGCTTTCCGTGGGGAAGCTCGCACGCACAAATGATATTGTCAAAGCATTCACGCACCCCCGCAAGCGTAAGATGTTGATTTGCTCTTTCATAATTGGTGGCAGTCGCAACGGCAATTTTTACATTGTTTTTTCTAAGATAGTCTACAAGCTCACGTACTCCCTTTTTAGATTGAATACCATTTTTATTAATGTAGTCACTCATCAGGCGAATACGCTCTTGTTTGACTGCGTTATAATCATAACCCTGCCCGAAAAAATCATTCAGCAACTTTTTTGCAAGATTTTTGTCAAGACTTCTCAGCTGTAAGGCGATTGTTTGGGGCATTTCATAGCCGCATATTGACGAAGCCTCTCGCCAAAATCGCTGATAAAGTTTTTCGGTGTCCAGTATAAGCCCGTCCATATCAAAAACAGCACCTTTGACTATCATAGTGTTAACCTCCTGATTTAAAAAAACTCATTTTTTCAATTATAACATACAAAAGTAGGCAATGTAAAACGATTTGTTGTATTTTAAAAGCTTTTTGGGATTTTTTTTAGAGTACACTTGATTATTCTCTTATTCTGTAATATAATTGAAGCATACTTTTTGGTTAATTTGGAAAAGGGGGAAACATTGATGCAAAAGGAAGAACTTATCTTGATATTGGATTTTTGCGGTCAATATAACCAGCTGATTGCAAGAAGAGTTCGTGAATGTAATGTTTATTGTGAGATTGTGAGGCATGATATATCTGCCGAAGAGGTAAGACAGCGTGGAGCAAAGGGCGTTATATTTACGGGAGGGCCGGCAAGTGTTTACGGTGAGGACGCTCCAAAGTGCGACCCCGACATTTTCACAATGGGTATTCCCGTGCTTGGAATTTGCTACGGTATGCAGATTATGACGCATACTCTTGGCGGAGTTGTAAAAAAAGCCGATAAAAGAGAATACGGTGAAACAGCTGTTACTTTTAACAAATCTCTTCTTTTTGACGGATTTGGAGATACAAATATATGTTTGATGTCGCATACCGATTATGTAGACACACTTCCCGAGGGCTTTGAAAAAATTGCTTATACGGATTCGTGTCCTTTTGCGGGAATTGAAAATAAAGACAAGCATTTTTACGGAATACAGTTCCACCCCGAAGTTAATAATACGGCTAACGGTATTCAAATTATTGATAATTTTGTCAAGAAAATATGCGGCTGCAGCGGCAGCTGGAAAATGTCATCATTTGCAAAAGAAACAATCAAAGCACTGAAAGAAAAAATTGGCGACGGAAAGGCACTTTGCGCGTTGTCGGGCGGAGTGGATTCGTCAGTGGCGGCGGCATTGCTTAACGAGGCTATCGGCGAAAACCTGACGTGTATTTTTGTTGACCATGGACTTCTTAGAAAAAATGAGGGCGATGAAGTAGAGGAAGTTTTTGGAAAGAGATTTAAATCTAAATTTATCAGAGTAGATGCGGAAGAAAGATTTTTGAGCCGTCTGGCAGGCGTAGAAGACCCCGAGCAAAAGAGAAAAATTATCGGAGAAGAGTTTATAAAAGTCTTTGAAGAAGAAGCAAAGAAAATCGGCAGAGTGGATTTTCTTGTGCAGGGAACAATTTACCCCGATGTAGTGGAAAGCGGCAAAGGAATAGGAGCAACAATAAAAAGTCACCACAATGTAGGCGGTTTGCCGGAGCATGTAGATTTCAAAGAGATAGTAGAGCCGCTGCGAGATTTGTTCAAAGATGAAGTAAGACTGGTAGGACGAGAACTTGGCATACCGGATTATCTTGTGGACAGACAGCCATTTCCCGGTCCCGGACTGGCAATTAGAGTAATTGGAGATATAACTAAAGAGAAGTTGGATATTTTGCGTGACGCCGATTACATTTTCAGAGAAGAAATGGAGCGTGACGGAATAAACAAGTATGCGAACCAGTATTTTGCGGCATTGACGAATGTAAAGAGCGTAGGAGTTATGGGAGATTACAGAACCTATGATTATATGATAGCATTGCGTTCAGTTACAACGGTTGATTTTATGACGGCAACAGTTACAAGAGTACCATATGAAACGCTTGAAAGAGTTTCATCGAGGATAGTAAACGAAGTTAAACACGTCAACAGAGTTGT
>CACWIU010000118.1 GCA_902761025.1 uncultured Ruminococcus sp.
CTTCGGAGAGTATGAAGCTGTTCAGAAAACAATATCCTGATTTTGCGGTTGTAAAATCTGTGAGTGATTACAAATTCGGCGGACTTCCTCATATCGAGATAACGGCAAGGTAATACAATGCCTAATCCGATTAGACAGCCAAGAAATAAAAGAATAAAAGCAGCCGTCAGACAGCAGAAAATTGAAGTAACCCTTGCGTGGAATAAAGTCTTTGGCAAAGAACATACGGAAAGATTTAACGATACTCAGAAATTTGTTGACAGCGAGTGTATTCGCTTAATGGTGAAATACACTCCTGCTCGAAACAATATTCTCTATAAGGCTGCCACACTGGGAACAAAAATAGGAAGCGGACATATTTACTATAATTCCTCTTATGCAAGGTATCTTTATTATGGCGAGATTTACGGACCGAATATCCCTATATATGAGCAGGGACAGTTAGTAGGGTTCTATTCGCCGCCCAGCAAATCCCCGACAGGCAGAAAAATGCAGTATGATAAAGCACGCCATTCGCAGGCTCAGAAGCTTTGGTTTGAGGTTATGAAAACAAACCATAAAGAACAGATTTTAAGAGGTGCGGCGGCGATTGCAGCTAAGAAGAGGTGACAATTATTAACATCATAGAAACAGTGCGTGAAATACTTGAAAACTTTCCGAAAATATCCGAAGTCTGCAATGAAATTCACATCGACTTCGCAGACCCCGAACCGACTTCCTACGGCTTGACTTCCACAGGGGACAGTCTTATCAAAGAAGATGTTCTCGGTAATCAAACACGACAGCATAGCTTTATGCTGTACTCGATGTTTTCGGGTATCAACGATTATGAAAGGCTATTGAACAGCTCTGTTCTTACGGAGCTTGCACAATGGCTAAGTAAAAAGAGCGGTGATATTGTGACTTCTGAAATTGGAGAAAATATACACACCGGAGAACTGCTGAGCATAAAAGCCGAAAACGGTATGCTTTTTGACGTGCCGCAGGGAAACGATGCAGACGGAATTATGTATCGGCTGCAGCTTGTAGCCGAATATACAATAGAATTATGAAAGTGAGGTTAAGAAAAATGCCTGAAACAGAAACAATGGGCAAACTAAAAAGAAGCGCTCATCTTTTTTATATTGACGCAACTTTTGGAGGGGTAACGCCGAGTTGGTTCTTAGTCGGAAAAGATGTAGAAGACATGGCGGTAGAACTGAACCCCGACACACAAACAGTAAAAAATATTCTTGATGAAACGATTATCAGGGACAACGGATATGAGCCGAGTATCAGCGTGGATACGTATTATGCGAATCCGTCTGACGGAGATTTTTACACGAAGGTTAAAGATATTGCCATGAATCGTCTTACAGGCGAGGCATGCTGCACAAAAGTATTGGAAGTCCTTGTGGATAAGACAACGGGACCGTATGACGCATGGCAGGAAGACGCTGTTATTAAGCCGCAGTCTTACGGCGGTTCTCAGGGCGGCATTTCTATTCCGTATAATGTTCATTTTAATGGGAACAGAAAAGAGGGAGCTGCAACACTTGTTGATAAAGTGCCTACTTTTACTCAAGCAGCTGTTGCAATTACACCTTAAAATTATTAACTAAATTTCGGGAGTGGAGTAATTCGCTCCCGAAACCTTTAAAGGAGAAATTTTTATGCAGTCAATTAATTTTGATACAGGTTACAAAACATATGCTATCAACGATAATGAAAATAATGTTATCAAAATCAATGTGGGTGACCACAATCTCAGAGCGAGAATGAAAGAACTGCCTGTTAGACTTTCCGTGATTGAGGACAAATATAAAAATATCGAAAACATAACAGAAGAACAGTGCGTAGAAGCCGACAAAGCTGTCAGAGCGGAAATGAACTATGCTTTTGGCACGGACATTGCCACACCGGTATTCGGTTCTCTTAATTGTTTGACGGTTCTTCCCGACAGCGGTAAAAGCGTGGCTCAAAGTTTTTTAGAAGCACTTATGCCGATTATCAAAAATGACGTTGACGAATATGTTGAAAAAATCCAAAATTTGAAAAAAAGTAAAGTTACTCAGTATCTTGAGCCGATAACACCCGCGGTGGAAAAAATTGATATTGAAAAACTTTCTCCGGAGGAAAAGGATAGGATTTTATCCGAGATGTTCACATGATAGGTATTCTTCCGCGAAGCCTTAATGTTGGCGGTGCAAAATATGCGATTAATTCTGATTTCAGAAATATTTTGATAATTTGCGAAGCTTTTAACGACAGTGATTTGACCGAACAAGAAAAAGCGTATGTTTGTATGAAACGGATTTACAAAATGCCTGAAATAATACCGGAGAAAGACTTACAGGAAGCTGTTGAAAAAGCTTTTTGGTTTATTAATGGCGGTGATATTCCAAAAAGTGAACCGTCAAAAGTAAAACTTCTTGATTGGAAGCATGATGAAAGCATTATTTTCCCTGCTGTCAATAAAGTGATAGGCTGTGAGGTCAGAGCTTTGCCGTATATGCACTGGTGGACATTTATAGGATGTTTTGGAGAAATAGGAGAGGGCTTATTTTCTGCTGTTATGAACATTCGCCACAAAAGAGCCGAGGGCAAAAAGCTTGAAAAGTGGGAACGTGAATTTCTTAG
>CACWIU010000119.1 GCA_902761025.1 uncultured Ruminococcus sp.
ATATAATAATATCGTCGAGGACGATTTCGTCCTTGCTGATTTCTATTTCTTTGCCGTCGCGGACTACAGTGACCTTGCTTTCGGTTCATATTGTGAGCTTATCTACGCTTCTTTTTGAACGGATTTCCTGAATTATACCGATGATAGTGTTAAAGAACACTACGCCGATAAACAACAGGTTCTTATATGAACCTACAAGCAATAGAAGTACAAACAAAATCACGTTAATCAAATTAAAAAGCGTACAGATGTTATCGTAAAAAATACGCTTGTATGATTTTGTTTTCAGGGTGGATGTTTGGTTGACTTTTCCCTGCGCTATCCTTTCGGATACCTGCGCAGAGGTTAAGCCGTTGGTTTTTGAAAATTCTTCCATAATACTCTCCAGTTATTCAAAAAGAAAAATTTTTGAAAAATCTTTTGATTTATTACAAAAACAGCGATATTCATACCAAAAAGATTTTTAATATTTTTATTAACCCTTTATCTATATTATAAATGCAAAAACTAATAAAGGCAACGGAAAGAAGGTGATTTTTTGAAAAAAATTGTTAATATAATTACAGTTGCCGTATGTGCATTGTTTTTGATTACCGCGTCTGTCTCTGCAGGAACGGTATCTGCCGAGGGTAAGAGCGTATATTTAGGCGGTCAGCCGTTCGGCGTTAGATTTTATAACGACGGACTGATCGTCGTTGAACTTGAAGAATTCTTTGACGGAACGCAAAACGTATGTCCTGCCAAAAAAGCAGGGCTTAAGGTTAACGATATTATAAAAGAGGTAAATCGTATTCCTGTCAGGACGAATGAGGATTTGCAAAACGCCGCAGTAAATTGCGAAGGAAAGCCGATTTCCTTTATAATAGAAAGGGACGGCGACAGAAAAGAAATTGTCATTACTCCGCAGAAAAACAATATGGGCGTTTATCTTTTAGGCGCTTGGATAAGGGACAGCTGTGCAGGAATAGGCACAATCAGCTTTTATGATAAGGATAAAAACTACTTTGCCGCCTTAGGGCATGGAATATGCGATAACGACACAAGCGCACTTCTCCCCCTCGGCTCGGCGGAGATTGTCAAAGCGAATATAAGCTCTGTTACTAAGAGCGTTGACGGAAAGGCAGGAAGCCTTAACGGATATTTCGGAGATGAAACTATCGGTACTCTTACAGAGAACACTCCGCTCGGCATTTACGGAGAACCTAACAGCGGTATGCTTGATAGCTCAAAAGAAATTGAGATTGCCGACTATTCCGAAATAGAAAAAGGTGAAGCCGAGATATACACCACTATCGACGGTGAAAATGCCGCCTGCTATACAGCCGAAATTACAAAGCTGTGCAACGCTGACGAAAGCAGTAATGAAAACTTTGTAATTAAGATTACAGATAAATCGCTTTTGGATAACTGCGGAGGTATTGTTCAGGGTATGAGCGGCAGTCCGATTGTTCAAAACGGCAAGTTAGTAGGAGCAATTACCCACGTTTTTATCAACAACACCGCTGAGGGCTACGGAATAGCTGCACAATTTATGGCGTCGAATTATGAGTGATGATACAATATATTGTGATTTGTTGTATGTCGAAAATTGAAATGTTAAAAAATTTCAACTTTTTTCAAAAAAATTAATTGGAAACTATTGCCATTGTTACCATTTTGTGGTAAAATCAACTCGTAACAAAAATTTTGATAGGAGTTTGCCAAGATGAACAATAGTTTTAAGCTTATTATTACCGAGGAAGCCGTTGAATTTTCACAGGAAAGCCTGCAAATATTTCAAGATTTTAATATTTGCACCGCATTTTGTGTAAAGGACGGAGAGGAACTCTGCTCACGAATTAGGAGCGAAGAACCCGACGTTGTTTTTATGGATGCGTTTATGACAAGGCTTGACGCAATCGGAGTTATGAGGAGCATTAAAAAGGAGAAGCTAAAACAGCCTTTATTTATTGTATTCTCGTCATTCCACAGCGCTGTGCTCGAACGCGAGATTATGAACAGCGGTGCGGATTACTTTATGTTAAAGCCGTATGATGTTGAACAGCTTTGCGAGAACATCTCGGTTTTAATGAAGAATAAAGACGATAATTCCGTTGCACCGTTGAGAATAGACGCATTCGGAATTGAACTGAGAGTTACTCAGATACTCCACGAAATCGGCGTGCCTGCTCATATAAAGGGATATCACTACCTGAGAGATTCCATTATGATGTCGGTAGAAAAGCCCGAAATTATAAACGCCGTGACTAAACAGCTTTATCCGTCTGTAGCTAAGAAGTATCAGACTACGTCCTCGCGCGTTGAGCGTGCTATCCGCCACGCGATTGAGGTTGCCTGGGACAGAGGCGACGTTGACGTGCTTAACTCATACTTCGGCTATACAATTCACAACGACAGAGGTAAGCCGACAAACAGCGAATTCATCGCTATGATTTCAGACAGATTAAGACTGCAAATAAAAAATGCAGGTTAAAAATTATTAAAGAACGCCGTACTCAAAAACTGAGCACGGCGTATCTTTATGCTTATAGAAAGCGTTACTTTTATTTGGTTTTTCCG
>CACWIU010000120.1 GCA_902761025.1 uncultured Ruminococcus sp.
CACCACCTTATACGATTATTATAGCATAAAGCTACGCTTTATGCAACCTTAACCCACCGTCTAAAGCCGGTGGGATTGCAGTTGCCATTTTTTCAAAATTAGTACAAAAATTGATTTATCTCTGTCAAATAATATGCTCTTTTTATCAAATTTATAAATTTTATGCCTGTTTTTTTCATATTTGTTTGTATTTTTCTTGAAAGTGTGGTAGAATGAGAATGATTTGATTTATTTTTTGAATTTTTTTGAATATGAAAGGAGCATTAATCAATTATGATACAGATTGCTGTAATGGGACACGGTGTTGTCGGCAGCGGCGTTACTGAAATTCTTCTTAAACATTCCGATGAAATCGCTAAAAAAGTTCATGAGGAAATCTATATAAAAAAGGTTCTTGACCTCAGAGAGTTTCCCGACAGTCCTATTGCCGAACGCTTTACTAAAAATTTTGACGATATTCTTAACGACGATGAAATTAAAATCGTTGTGGAAGTTATGGGCGGTTTGAATCCTGCTTATGACTTTGTAAAAAAATGTCTGCTCAGCGGCAAAAGCGTTGTTACCTCAAATAAAGAACTCGTTGCCGCCAAAGGCGCGGAACTGCTCAAAATCGCCGATGAAAACAACCTTAACTTTCTCTTTGAAGCAAGCGTTGGCGGCGGTATCCCCATTATCAGACCCCTTAATCAATGCTTAGCCGCTAACGATGTTTATGAAATTGACGGTATCCTTAACGGCACTACTAACTACATACTCGCTAAAATGATTAAAGAATCCATGTCTTTCAACGACGCTCTCGCTAAGGCTCAGAAAAAAGGCTACGCAGAAAGAAATCCGGCCGCTGACGTCGAAGGTCATGACGCTTGCAGAAAAATTTGTATTCTTGCGTCGCTCGTCTTTGGCAAGCACGTTTACCCCGACAGCGTTCACACCGAAGGCATTACAAACGTAAGCTTGACGGACGTTGAATATGCCTCTGCTTGGGGCGGCGTAATAAAGCTTATCGGCTCGGTTAAGCTTACTGACGGCAAACAGGAAATTATCGTTGCTCCTATGTTCGTTAAAAACGAATGCCAGCTCTCAACCGTTGACGGAGTATTCAACGCTATTCTTGTTAAGGGCGATTCTACGGGCGACGTCGTTTTCTATGGCAAGGGCGCAGGCAAGCTGCCTACGGCGAGCGCTGTTGTTGCCGATGTTATGGACTGCGTTACTCACAAAAACGAAAGGCGTTACATCATGTGGGAAGACGGCTGCAAAAACGATATTCTCCCCTTTGAGCAATCAAAATATTCAATGTACGTTCTTGCAAATGCCGAAAATACGGACGCCGCTTTCGAAACAGCTAACAACTTATTCGGCTGCTGCGAGCGTTTGACAAGAAATAACCCCGAACAATCCGAACTTGCCTTTATCACTCCCGTCATGACTTACGCAGACTTTGAAAAAGCAAAAGCCGATTTTGAACAAACAGGCATTAAAACAATTTCAGCCATTAGAATTGCTGTTATTTAAATACGTAAGGTGAGTTTATGATTAAAATTCAAATTCCTGCAACAAGCGCAAATCTCGGTTCGGGATTTGACAGCCTTGGAGTTGCATTAAATCTCTATAACTACGTATATATGGAAGAGGCTGACGAAGTAGATATTTCTTCCAAAGACAATATACCCGTTCCCACAGATACTTCAAATCTTATTTACTGGTCTGCCGAACGCTTATACAACGAATGCGGAAAGAAAATCCCCGGTCTTCGCATTATTCAGGAAAATAATATTCCTATGACAAGAGGTCTGGGCAGCTCTTCGGCTTGCATTGCCGCAGGTCTTATCGGGGCAAACCGCTTTCTCGGCAGTCCTCTCTCTCAGCATGACTTGGTTAACCTCGCTTGTAAAATAGAGGGGCACCCCGACAACACCACTCCGGCTCTGCTCGGCGGTTTGGTAACTTCCGCTATGGAAAACGGGCGTGTGTACAGCGTAAGCGTTCCCGTTGCCTCTAATATCAGATTCGGCGTGTTTATTCCCCCTTTTGAACTCAAAACGGAAGTCGCAAGAAAAGCGCTGCCCAATGAGTATTCAAGAGAGGACGCTGTGTATAACCTCTCCAGAAGCGCTTTAATGACTGCCGCTTTGTTTTCCGGAAGTCTGGAAAATCTTCGTGTCGCTGTTCAGGACAGCATTCATCAGCCTTACAGAAAAAAATTCATATCAGGTATTGATACCGTATTCCGCATGAGTTACGAACTCGGCTCTTACGGGACTTACATCAGCGGCGCGGGTCCCTCTGTTATCGCTGTTATTGACGATACTTTGAAAGATACTTTCAATAACTTCGCTGTTCCTCACTTGGAAGAAAAAGGCGTTAAAGGCTGGAAATTCCTTGTGCTGCAGGCTGACGAACAAGGTGCTAAAGTATTAATCGAGTGATTCCTTTTTTATATTTTATCTTTATTATCGCTCGGTTATTTATTCCATAATTTTAAAAGGAGTTTTTTATAATGAGCTTAATCGTTCAAAAGTTCGGCGGAAGTTCTGTTGCTAACGCCGAACGTG
>CACWIU010000121.1 GCA_902761025.1 uncultured Ruminococcus sp.
CACAACTACTCCTAAAAACGACTATGTAGGTTCGGAAGCAATAGATAAAAACAATATGCATTATGGTTGGAGTTTGGGAGAATTTTGTTTAAGCGGCTACACAGATACGGGAAATGCAGATAATATTTATCTTAAAACAGTAGGCGACAAAATCAAGCTTAGCTTTAAGCTCAAGCAAAATATAAACAAGCTTAACGGCAGAACAGATTTAGTCATAGCAGAAGATGCGAACGGCTGCGACGGTGATTTTCAGACTTTGCCGCATAATATGGGGCGAGGCGAGCTTCTTGTAAAACATACGAATGCGGAGGGCGAGAGCAACATTATACAGCGAACAAATTTTCTTGAAGCATGTGCGTCTCCGGGAATAGATACGACAGTAGACCTTTTGGAAGAGGGAGATTATGAAGTTCATTTGGACTATGCGATAAAAAATTCAGTACCCCAAATAGTGGAAAACATTTCCGGTATAACAGGGGGACTGATTGGAACAACTTCGTATTACAGAACATCGTTTAGTTTTAAAATCAGGAATGGCAACTGTATGGTGTACATTTTTGATTCGGAAAACGGAAACGAATTGAACAATGGAGATGTGACGTCAAACGGATTTAGAATTGATACCGCAAAATCGGATTACCCTAAGCTTACGGTGGAGAAAAAAATCCTAAATAATACGGGCGACCAATTAATCGAAGACACAAGATTCAACAAAGCAGTGACAGACGGAGCGTCATTTACAGACGAGGGCATATATACAATAACAGCTCATAACCGATACGACAGCAGCATAAAGCCGTGCGAAAAGACTATTTACATAGGAACCAACGAAATTTTGACAAAATATACAAAACAGCTTAATTCAGAAAATCCATGTTCGTTTGAAGAGATTGCGGCAAGCGGAACGCAAGAGCAAATGCGGGCAAGCCTTGAAGACGAATCGCAGGAAGGAAGCGGCAGCAAAGCCAAGCCGTTTGTAATAGGCGGCGGAACAGCGGCTGTTGGCACGGCACTTATTATTTTAATAAAGAAAAAAATTTAGATAAAGGAGATAGTTGCCTATGACCGTCAAAAAAATAACAGCGTTGCTGCTTTCCAGTATAATGTTTTTTACAGGCTGTTCAATGAAAGATATTCCCCCGGCAGACGAAGAGAGTACGGGTGAGCAGTCGCAGCAGATAGAAAGAGCAGTTGATACAAACAGCGAAGAATATATAAACTCATTGGGATTTAAGTCTTTAAGCGACCCGAATTTTCACAGATACATAGAAGACTCCGTATACAGCGAGCTTTTGGAGCAAGTTAATACAGATATATACTTTGTAGAGAATGTTCAGACAGTTTACATTTCACAGGAATATATAGAAGAGTCGAATTATAATTCTCTTGAAAACATATATTTTGGATATACGCTTTCGGAGCTTGAAGAACAGTTTGGAGAACAAAGGTACGTTTTCACAACGGACGAAAGCGGACAAACTGTTTTAAAAACGTGGGAAGACGACGAAGGCGAAAGAGAAGAATTTTCCTACGCTAACGTATTAAAAGACGTTGCAATAGGAGGCGGCGTTGTATTAGTCTGTGTAACAGTATCCGCTATAGCAGGGGAAATGGGAGCAGCTCCGATAAGCGTAATTTTTGCGGAAGCGGCAAAGACAGCGGCAGAGAATGCGTTGTCCTCGGGATTTATAAGCGGAGTATCGGCAGGCATTATAGATGGATTTGAGAGCAAAGATTTTGGCAAGGCATTTGAAGCGGCTGCCCAAGCAGCAGGAGAGAAATTCAAATGGGGAGCGATTTCGGGAGCCTTAAACAGCGGAAAAGAATCATTTTCGAATCTGTTGGGAGAAAAGAAAGAAAACGGCTTAAAAGTTGATAAAGCGGCGGAAATACAGAAAGAGTCTAAATATCCGCTTGACGTTATCAAGGAGTTTACCAATACCGAGCAATACGATATGTGCAAGGAATTAGGGCTTAAAGCCGAGATGATAAACGGAAAAACGGCATTAGTAAGGGATATAGACATAAATTACGTTGATAAAGAAACGGGCATGACGAATTTAGAAAGGATGAAAAAAGGGCTTGCAGCTGTTGACGAAAACGGAAACCCTTACGAACTGCACCATATCGGACAGCATGAGAACTCGACATTGGCAATACTAACGCAAGAGGAACACCGCTTGAACGGCAACTTTAACATATGGCACGAATACAAAGAAGAATCGGAAATAGACCGAAAAGAATTTGACAAAACCCGAAAAGCCTTTTGGACAGACATGTTTTTTAAATACGTGTAGCGAGTTTGTTTTTTACAATAGTTTTTGACCCGACCATAAGTTTACTGTTTACGGGCAGTTTTTGAACAACTTTGTTGTTGACATATTTAAATACGTGTAGCGAGTTTGTTTTTTACAATAGTTTTTGACCCGACCATAAGTTTACTGTTTACGGGCAGTTTTTG
>CACWIU010000122.1 GCA_902761025.1 uncultured Ruminococcus sp.
CGAAGTAACTATCGTCAATATGTACGGCATTACGGAAACTACCGTACACGTAACTTATCGTGAAATAGGAGATAAGGAAATCGAACGTGGCATAAGCGATATAGGAACGTCAATTCCGACATTGAAGACCTATATTATGAACGGCAACAGGCTTTGCGGAATCGGAGTACCGGGAGAAATGTGCGTAGCCGGCGACGGCGTTGCAAGAGGTTACTTGAATCGTCCCGAACTTACGGCAGAAAAGTTTGTTAAGAATCCGTTCGGCGAGGGCAGAATGTATCGTTCGGGCGACTTGGCAAGGTGGCTGCCGGACGGAAACATCGAGTATCTCGGAAGAATTGACGAGCAAGTCAAAATCCGTGGTTTCAGAGTTGAGCTTGGCGAAATTGAAAGCCGAATCAGAGAAATTGAAGATATTAAGGATTGCGCCGTTATCGCAAGAAACGACAGCGCGGGTGACAAAGCAATATACGCTTATTACACAAGCGATGTTGAAGTTACGCCGTCAGAGATAAGAGATTATATAAGCGGTTCATTGCCAAGTTATATGATACCGACTTATATGATGCAGATTGAAAGTATTCCTGTTACAAGAAACGGAAAGCTTGACAGAAAAGCATTGCCGGAAATCGAAGCAAAAGCGTCTAACGAATATATTGCTCCGAGAACTAAGACCGAAGAAATTATCTGTGGAATCTTTGCGGAAGTTCTTAATATTGAACAAGTCGGAATTAACGATAACTTCTTTGAGATTGGCGGACATTCATTGAGAGCAACAAGGCTTGTGAACTTGATTGAAGAGCAGACAGGAGTTAAAATTGCCCTCAGAGAAATTTTTGTTCGCTCAACGCCGGAAGAGCTTGCGGAAATCGTTGACGGCAGAGCTGGCGAAACTTATCAGCCTATTCCAAAGGCAGAAGAAAAAGAATATTATCCGATGTCCTCTACTCAGAAGAGAACATATCTTATTCAGCAGCTTGACCCCGAATCAACAGCGTACAATATGCCGTACACTATGAAGATGACGGGCGAAGTATATCCTCATAGACTGAAAAAATCTCTCCAGCAAATGATAGACAGGCACGAAATTCTCAGAACGGCATTTGTCACAGTTGACGGCGAGCCTGTGCAGAAGATACTGCAAAATGCGTCCGTAAGATTTGAGTATATTGCAAGCGACGAACCCGACGACAAACTAAGCGCAGAGTATTTCCGCGCGTTTGATTTGAGCAATCCGCCGCTTGTAAGAGTAAAGCTGATAAACAAGGGCGACTATCATTTGTTCCTGCTTGATATGCACCATATTATTTCCGACGGCATGAGCCAAAACATTTTCATCAGCGAACTGACAGCTTTGTACAACGGAGAAACGCTTGAACCGCTTGAGCGTCAGTACAAGGATTACAGCGAATGGATGAGAACGAGAGATTTAAGCAGTCAGGAAGCGTACTGGAAAGCTCAGTTCCATGAAGAAGTTCCGGTTCTTGACATTCCTCTTGATTATGCTCGTCCGCAGGTACGCAGTCACGCAGGCTCGACAGTTGCGATGATGACCGATAATCAAGTATCGCTTGGCATAAAGGCTCTTTCGGAAAAAACAGGAGCAACCGAATATATGATTTTCCTTGCGGCTCTCATGGCGACATTAAGCAAATACAGCCGACAGGAAGATATTGTAATCGGAACTTCTATCAGCGGAAGAACTCACAAGGATACCGAATCTATGCTCGGTATGTTCGTTAATACTCTTGCAATGAGAGGATATCCCGAAGGTCAAAAGAAATTCATCGACTTTTTGAATGAAATTCGAGAAACTTGTCTTAACGCATATGAAAATCAGGAGTATCCGTTCGAGGAACTTGTGGAAGCCGTATCGGTACGCCGCGATATGTCAAGGAATCCGATGTTTGACATAATGCTTACTATGCAGAATAACGAAGAAACAGAAGCTCGCGTAGAAAGCATGAATATTGAAGAGGCTGACAGTTCTCCGCAAACTGTGGCAAAAATGGACATGGCTTACAATATTGTTTCGGCAGGAGAAAATTATTTAATTTCCGTAGACTTCTGTACGGCTTTGTTCTCTCATGAAACGATAAGACGTATCCTTTCGAACTATGTAGAATTGCTGAGAAGCGTCACTCGGAATGTTGAGCAGAAACTCTGCGAAGTTGAAATGATTACCGAAAGCGACCGTTCGCAGATACTTAATTCGTTCAATGACACATATGCGGAATATCCCAAAAACAAAACTATTGTTGAATTGTTTGAGGAGCAGGTTCTCAGAACTCCCGACAAAACAGCAGTTGTATTTGGCGGCGAACAGCTTACCTATGCTCAGCTCAATCTCAGAGCAAACGCAGCAGCATATCAGCTGCGTGAAATCGGCATAAAGCCGGAAGATTTTGTTGCGATTATTGCCGATAAGAGCCTTGAAATG
>CACWIU010000123.1 GCA_902761025.1 uncultured Ruminococcus sp.
TCCACAAGATGAAAGACATCGGTAAAAATCTTATAGAGGGTATTTGGGACGGCATTAAAAACGCTAAAGACTGGCTTATTGAAAAAGTTTTCGATTGGTGTAATACAATTACGGATAGTATTAAAGACTTTTTCGGCATACATTCGCCGTCAACATTGTTCCGTGACACTATCGGCAATAACCTTGCACTTGGTATAGGCAAGGGCTTTGTTGACACAATGGCAGATGTTACGGACGATATGACAGACAGCTTGCCTACAAGTTTTGACATTGACCCAAATGTAAACCTTGTCAGCGGTGACAGCCGTATGCAGACATTTAATAATGCTCCCGTTCCTTCGAAAACTTCTCAGCCTGTCCAAAGCGGCGGAGTAATCAATTTTACTCTGCAAATTGACAACTTTAACAATACTGCAAATACCTCTGTCAATGACCTTTCAGAAACTATTACAACTACGCTTTACGAGCTTATCAGACGTAATAAATTGGCGGTGATATAATGAGCCGTGACTTTGAATTTAACGGTGTAAAACTCTCTGATATCGGTGCGGTTATTACGGAAAAGCCTTCCTATACTTTATCTTTTAGAGAGCTTGATTTTACAAGCCTGCCGGGGAAAAGCGGGGATTTTATAACCGACAAGCAACGATTTAAAAATCTCACTGTAAGTTATAAAATTTCTTCAATTCCCTCATTGTGCGACTATAATGCACAGCTTTTTGTTTATCGGCTTAGCGAATGGTTGTTAACGTCTTATGACTACAAAATTTTGCGAGATACAAACAATATTGGTTATTTTCGAAAAGCTGTTTGCACGGAAATTTCAAAACCCATAGTTGAAGCCAGCGGTATGGTTTGGACTACAGTTACGTTTAATTGCGAGCCGTTTTTGTATAGCGAGAACGGAACAGAATCAATTAGTTATTCTGCAACATCTTCAAATAGCTATGCAATTAATGCTACGCTGTTAAATCAAGAAATGTGGGATAGCGAGCCTATTATTGAAATCATACCGACAGGAGCGGTAAAATTCAGCATAACAATAAATGACATTACCGTGACATTTACCGAAAGTTTTTCCAATGCCGTAACGATTGACGTACCCGAAAGGAATATTTATTATTCTCAGACTTTACAACCATGTAATAACATTGTATCCGCTATGAAACTGCCCTTGTTAAAATCGGGAGAAAATACGATTATTACCATACCGATTAATACCGGTAACGATTATGTTTTGAAAATAATTCCAAACTGGAGGAGATTGTAATGTTACCGATTTTGTATGAAAAAAACACTACCAAAAGCGACTTTGACAAGAACGGCTTAGGCTTTGTCCGAAATTGCACGAAGTGCGTTGTTGTCGAAGAACGAAACGGAATATATGAACTTGAACTGGAGCTGTCACCAACGGACAGACTTGCAAAGGATATTTTGCCGGGGCGGTTTTTGAAAGTCAAATCAAATCCATATGATAATCCGCAAATCTTTGAAATTTATCAAGTATCTGTTACGGATACTTCGATAACAGCAAGGGGGCAGCATTTTAAATATAGAGTCAATGGCAGCATTGTTAGTGAAATACCCGGTTTGTCAAAATTACAGAATAAAACTCCAAGTCTGACATGGGAAGCGATACAAGACTACTTAGAACCTCAAAGCTATTTAGAATTTTACTCAGATATTAACACAACAAATACAGTTACGGCGGCAAATGCACGTCCTGTCAGGCTGGGTGAATTCCTCATGGGTGTAAAAGGTTCGATGTTGGACGTTTTCGGCGGCGAGTTTCATTATGACAATTTTAAAATTGAGCTTTTAAGCCAAAGAGGGACTAACAGCGGAGCAGTTGTTCGATATGGTTCAAACATAAGCAGCTACAGACAAGACGGCGATATAAGCACGGTTTATACACATATTATTCCTTATGCGATTGTTCAAGTTGAAAGCTATGCTACTCATGAATCGTTAGGAGAAAGAGTTGTTTTTTTATCGGAAAACAAATTAGAATTAACTGCTATTTTAAACGAAGCTTATCCTAACGCAGCTCCACACACCTCCTATTTGTCATATCCTAAAGGATTATCCTATGATTTTTCTGACGATTTTACAGATGACAAGTTAATTGAATATAGTGACGGTGCACCTGCTAATCGGAGCGATTTGGAAACCAAACTAAGAACAGTTGCAAAAAAATATGTTGTTGAAAACAGTGCGGCATTAACCGATGTATCTGTAAATATAACTGTGGATACAGCGGAATCGCTCAAAAATTTACAGCATTGCAAGCTTTGCGATACCGTACAAGTGTATTTTGAACCGTTGAATTATTATTCTACTGCTAAAATAGTGAAAACATATTACGACTGTTTGCTTGAAAAATGCACCAAGCTTGAATTAGGCGTTGTTAAAAAAAACATTGCCGATTTATTACAGCACGATGACCGCAATAGAGTTATACGCATAGCACTTTTTTACAAAGGGCAGAGAATAACGTTAAATCCTGTCACAGATACAGTAGTTATCAATGCCAGTGTGGGCGGCACTGTTACCGCCTATCATGACGATACAGGGGTAGGAATTAACACTATAAGCAACACAGTGAGTGTAACATTAACTGATAATTTGACAACGTTAGCAGGAACTGAACATTGTGAAATTATGGTGA
>CACWIU010000124.1 GCA_902761025.1 uncultured Ruminococcus sp.
CGAAAGAACATTGTGATCTTTTTCGCCTTCGTCTATACGTCTGCGAATGTTCATGTCGCCAAAGTCATTATTATCTATCTTGTAAGCCAACTCCTCAATAGACTTAGCCGTATAAATAGTATGATAACGACACTTAACGTCAAGTTCTCTCATTCTGCTGAGTATCTGAAGAGCTTTCAGAGAACTTCCGCCTAAGTCAAAGAAATTGTCCTTAATACCCACTCTTTCAACGCCGAGTACTTCGCCGAACAAGCCGCAAAGCAGCTTTTGCGTCGGAGTTTCAGCCGGAACATACTCGCTGATTCCTGCCGCCTTGATTTCAGGCAACGCCCTCTTGTCAAGTTTGCCGTTCTGCGTTACCGGTATCGTATCAATCTGCATCATATACGTCGGTATCATGTAATTTGGCAATACCGTTCTCAGCTTATCGTTAATTTCTGCCGGGCTTAACTCGCAATCGCTTGTGTAGTAAGCGTAAACAGATTTCTCACCGGTTGAGTCTGCCCTTGCAATAACTGCGCAGTCTTTGACATTCTCAATATCTCTGATACGGCTGTCTATCTCGCCAAGCTCGACACGATAGCCTCTTATCTTGACTTGATCGTCAATTCTGCCCAGATATTCAATATTTCCGTCGGAAGTCCACCTTGCCAAATCTCCCGACCGATACATAGTACCGCTGCCAAACGGATTTTTAACAAACTTCTCGGCTGTAAGTTCGGGTCTGTTCAAATAATGCCTTGCAATGCCAACGCCTGTAATGCACAGTTCGCCCGGAACTCCGATTCCGCAAAGCTCATCTCCGTTCATAATATAAATATGAGAATTTTCAACAGGCTTTCCGATAGTCACAGGCTCGCCTGCATGAACTTCCGTCACACTGGTAAAGACAGTCGCTTCGGTGGGTCCGTATTCGTTGAATATTCTTACGTCGCCGCCAAACGCTTTGTAAACATTGTTGATTGTTTCGGGGGTAAGCGATTCGCCGCCAAATACAACGGTCTTAATCTGTCCTCTGTGCTTGTTGAACGAACCATGTATGCTGTTAAAGTAAGAAGGCGTAATCTTAAGCACAGCCAAACGACACTCTTCCGAGAAATCTGCCAAAGCATATATATCTTTCATAATCACAAGTCTGTCGCCAAACAGCAACGTTCCAAACAAAGCCGGCACTACAAAGTCAAATGCAAAACTTGTAAACAACGGCGTTGCGCACGGGTCACTGCTGAAATAGAACTTGTTTCTCATAACATTAAGATGATTTATTACCGAACGATGTTCCAAAACTACTCCCTTTGGCTCGCCGCTCGTACCCGATGTGTAAATACAATAAGCTATATCGGAAGGTTTATTAATACGCTTCGGATTTTCCTCGAAACCTTTCCATACGCCGCTCAAACCTAAATCAATAAAAGGCACGTCTTTAGGCAATTCGATTTGTTCGGCTGTATACTTCAAAACTAACTTAGGCTTGCAGTCGCCGAGCATATAGTTAATTCTTTCTTCGGGGTAAGTTGGGTCAATCGGCACATAAGCCGCTCCGGCTTTCAGAACTGCGTAAACGCCGCAAACCATTTCAATGCTTCTGTCGGCAATGACAGCCACAAAATCATTTGAGCCTATTCCCATTATACGCAGCTTATTCGCAAGACTGTTTATCTTTGAATTCAAGTTCGAGTAATTCAAATACTTATCTTCGAAAATAATTGCGATACGTTCGGGAGTTCTTGCCGCCTGTTCTTCAAACATCTCCGCAATAGTACGCTCAATTCTATAATCCTTATCGGTATTATTGAACGAATTAACAACTTGGTTTCGTTCGTCTTCGGTCAGCATGCTGATGTCGCTTATCCTGCGGTTGTAATCAGCGGCAATACATTTCAGAACCTCGTTATATCCGTTTAAGATTCGCCGAGCCGTTTCCTCACGGAACAGAGCCGTACAATACTGAAGAGAAACTACGTATATATCGCCCATTGACATTACAGTGTATGACAAGTCAAATTTTACGGAGTGTTCGGTTTGATTTTCCATACTCTTTGTATCGTCAATAGTGACATTAGATACGTCAACATTGGCTGTTTCGTTGTTCTGCATTGTAAACAATACGTCAAACAACGGACTTCTTGACATATCGCGGCGTACCGCTACCGCTTCCACAAGTTCCTCTAACGGGTATTCCTGATTTTCATATGCGTTAAGACAAGTTTCACGGATTTCATTCAAAAACTCTGCAAATGTCTTTTGACCTTCGGGATATCCTCTCATTGCAAGAGTATTTACAAACATACCAAGCATAGATTCGGTATCCTTATGAGTTCTTCCGCTGACAGGACTGCCCACTATAATGTCCTCCTGACGGCTGTACTTGCTTAAAGTTACCATTAAGCCTGCCAAAAGAATCATGTACTCGGTTG
>CACWIU010000125.1 GCA_902761025.1 uncultured Ruminococcus sp.
TGGGCGACGAAGGTAAAGGAAAAATTACCGATTGCCTGGCTCAAAATTCCGATGTTGTAATTAGATTTCAGGGCGGCAGCAATGCAGGTCATACTATTATCAATAATTATGGAAAGTTTGCATTGCACCAGCTTCCGTCGGGTGTTTTTAACGAACGTATCACAAATATTATTGGCAACGGCGTTGCTTTCAGCGTTGATAATTTTGTAAAAGAAATGGCACACTTAAAAGAAAGCGGCGTCAATCCTAAAGTAATGATTTCTGACAGAGCGCAAATTGTAATGCCGTATCACGTTATGTTTGACTGCTACGAGGAAGAAAGATTAAGCTCTAAAAGCTTTGGTTCTACAAAGTCGGGCATTGCTCCGTTTTATTCCGATAAGTTTGCAAAAATAGGCTTTCAGGTAAACGAGCTTTTTGACGACGAAGAGGGCTTGAGAGAAAAAATTGCGGGTATTCTCGAAGTTAAAAATGCTATTTTGCAAAATCTCTATCATAAAGACCCGATTTCTGTTGACGATATTTTCAATAAGCTCATGGAATACAAAACAGCAATAGCTCCATATGTAGGAGATGCTTTCACTTTTGTACATGAGGCTGTCAAGAGCGGAAAGACTATTCTTTTGGAAGGTCAGCTTGGCTCGCTGAAAGATACGGACTTCGGCATTTATCCAATGGTAACGTCTTCGAATACCATTGCCGGTTACGGAGCTGTCGGCGCAGGAATACCGCCATACGAAATAAAAGACATTATTACGGTAGTAAAGGCTTATTCAAGCGCAGTCGGCGCAGGTGAGTTTGTCAGCGAGATTTTCGGCGAAGAAGCGGATTTAATGCGTAATCACGGCGGTGACGGCGGAGAGTACGGAGCTACTACGGGCAGACCCAGAAGAATGGGTTGGCTTGATTTGGTGGCAACTCGTTACGGCTGTCAGGTTCAGGGAACGACAGAAGTTGCGTTTACAGTGCTTGACGCATTGGGTTATCTTGATGAAATTCCCGTTTGCGTTGCATATGAGCTTGACGGCAAGCAGATTGATTATTTCCCGACAACTACGAAATTAAAAAGATGTAAGCCTGTTTTGAAAGTCATGAAAGGCTGGAAGTGCGATATTTCAGGCATTACAGAGTATGACAAGCTGCCGAAAGAATGCAGGGATTACGTTGAGTTTGCAGAGCAGCAAATCGGTTTCCCCATAACTATGGTATCTAACGGTCCGAAGAGAGGAAACTTGATTTACAGAAAATAATTTGAGAACAGTGCAGTTGTATTTGTTTTTAAAAAGAATGCAATGGGGGCGGTGGAAAATGAAAAGTCGGATAGTTAGTGTTCTTGTTTCACTATTGATAATTGCCTTTTCGGTATTAGACTGTACTGTATGCGTGTCAGCCGATGAAGTCGGACTTAAAGCCGGAGATACTGTGGAAGTTACGTTTAGTATCGGTGCGGCGGAAAATGTTTCGGGCGCGTCAGCCGAAGTGATTTATAATCAAAATTTATTGCAGCCTTCCGACAGTAAAACTTACGGTGTGGACGGTTTTGTTAATACGAATAATGCCGGAGAGGTTCGCTGGAACTTCTTGGTTTACGAGGGAATGTCATTTCACGGTGAAAAAGTTGTTTCTGTTTATTTTGACGTTTTGCAGGACTGCAAAATGAAAGATTTACGTCTTGGATATCGCTGTAACGAACTTTTCGATACAAGCACTCGCCCGATTGCCGAAGATTTAAACAATTTGGTTATTACTCGTTTGGTATATAAGGATAAAGAATATCCTGTCGGCGTTATTATAGTTTCTTCCGACGGTTCTAAGACGCTTTCCGAAGTTCCCGAGCAAGAACCTACAAGCAGTACGCAAAATGTCGGCGGCGATACAAGCAGTAAATCAGAATCCAAGGAAGAACCTAAGCCGGAATCTAAAAAAGAAGAAAATTTGACAAGTGAAACTCAATCGTCAAAAGACAATACAAGCTCAAAAGCCGACGATAAAGTTTCGGGTTCTTCAAGCGGAACTGTCGTTGTAGATGCAGGCGGACAAAAGCCCATTGGGGTAGTGAGCGACCCTCTCAAGGCTGAAAGTAAACAGGATACCGAATCTGTTGAAACCTCTGACGATAAAAGCAAAGAAAAAAATATTATTGTTGGCGTTTTAATGGCTGTTGCAATAGCAATATGTCTTTTGAAAAGAGATTAAATTTTATTTAACCTAAATGGGCCAAGAAGTCCCCCACCTCTTAGGTGGAGGGATGAATTGCCCGTCAGCCGCAAGGCTGACTTTTTCCTTGACAATATAAATATGTGTTGCTAAAAAAACCCTGTTTGCATAGTGTTGGTATTTATGATATAATCTCTACAAGGAGATGATGTGCGTGAAGCATACAGATAGATCACAATCTCGTAGAGTAAC
>CACWIU010000126.1 GCA_902761025.1 uncultured Ruminococcus sp.
ATGCAAGCTTTTTTTTTTTTTTTTTTAAAATTTTTTTCTCTCGCAATTTTAAAAAAGCGAGAGAAAAAATCAATTTTACTATGCGACATATACTATATCGTTTTTATGAGCGTTAACGTACTCTTCCAAAATATCGGCAGCATATTTGCAAAGGTCGGGGCAAGGACGTTTTTTTTCTTTCGCTTGAATAGGCTTGCCGCCGATTAAGCCTTTAGGGCCTCCTATTGGAGTAAGACCAACCAACTCCCGGCAAATCAGGCTTTTGTTATCCTGTTCAAATTTCAAGGAAAGCGTATTCATACGGGCATAGAGTTCATTTCTTTTCTTTGGGTTATGCGGTTCGGAACCGCCGAACAAAGCTCCCATAACAATCCACATTCCGCTGACAGCTCCGCAATTTTCTTTCAGACCTCTTGTCCCTACGCCAAAGGGCTGCGACAGCATTGCCAAAGTCTTGGTGTCGGCGTCAATCATATCGCTGAACGCAAGCACCACCGATTGAGCGGAATTGTATCCTTGCAGGAAAAATTTTTTTGCTTTATCTCCTCGTGTCATATTGACATCTCCTTTCCTTAAACCACAGGTTTAAATATAATTAATATATTTATATATTGAAGCTTACAAGAAAAACAGCCGACTGTTGCGGACAATCGGCTGTTTCCTTAATTAGTTTGAGGGGTACATTTTGAGGAGGGTAGAACATATACCCGAGCGATGCGGCGTCGCTGCGAGTATATTTATATTATACCCCAAAATCCTTTGAGATTGTTAAGACAGTATGAATTTTTCTTTAAATAACAAGCAATTTTTTGTAAACACAATACGAAAAATGTAATGATATTAATTGTTTATTATGACCGTATAAAAAACTCATCGTGTTAATAATCAAAAACCCACAATATCGTGCTTGGAAAAATCAACCGATATTTAATACAACGATATCCTGTCCGTCTCTTATAAAATGTAAAATCTAAGCTCCCAAAGTATTAAATATATTAATTTAAATCATAATATGAAACAGGCGAAAAGTCAATAGAAAAGACGCATTTTTAATTTATAATTCATAAATTCTATATTTTGGCAACAGAAACAAAAATAATTAAGTTCGTTTTGGTCAAAGTGTAAAAATATTAAAACGTTAATAAGATTTATTGATTAATTTTTTATTATATGATATAATAACTTAAAGCGAAACTAACAAATAGTTTTCAACAAAAAGTTGTAGTTTTATTATGTTTTTCGGGTTTTGTGTTTGTAATTTGGCGTTGCAGACAGGCAAGGCGGCGGGGTTTTTTTCTTCGTTTTCAAATTTGGAGTTGTTTTTTGCCTTACCATATTTGTAATGCTGAAAGATAAAATTTTTTAAGAAAGAAGGTAGATTCTTACATGGACAACAAAAAGAAATTTATGCAAAGAGCTTCTGTTTTATTCTTGTCAATGGTAGTTTCTGTTTACGGACTTCCCGCTGCTGCGGCTGTTGATACAAACGCTGATGTGGTTATGCGAGAGGGCGTTATTACGCAGGCTTTGGCTGAGGCTGGCGAAGCTTCCGGCGAGGCTGTTACTTACAGTTCGGCAACTACTCTTACGGAAGACACGGTTATAAACGGCGACTTGACCGTTAAGGCAAATCTTGACCTTGCCGGTTATAAACTTACCGTTAAGGGTAGTTTAATTCAATCAAGCGGCGTTTTAAAGGTTAATGGCGGTTCGCTGCTTGTTGACGGCGATTACAGAATTCAAGATGTAAGTAATAGTGTGTACACTTATGCTTACGCTAAATTGAATATGACGAATGCCAATGACTATGTTCTTGTAAAAGGTGATTTCTACACTCAAAGTACGTACTCTCACAGTGAGCTTTTGACAGCCGGCGTTCTTGAATTAAAGGGCAGCTTTACGCAGATTAATTCGGGCGCTAACGCTGCCAATTTCAAGGCAACGGGAACGCATCAGGTGAAATTTACCCGTACGGACGGTACAAAGCAAATTGTTAAGTTTAACACTCCGGCTTCTTCGAATTTTGCCGATGCAGTTTTTGACTATAGCAAAATTCAGTGGGATTCCGATTTCTACGGCTGGGAGCTCAAGCGTAATTTGACTTTGCCGGGCGGTGTCAATATTAAAACTCTTAATGTTGGCGGTAAGACTGTTACTATTAAAGGCGGCGCTACGCAGAGCGGCGACATTCATATCGGTACCGGCGCGTTGAATATTAGCGGCAGCTTGCTGCAGACGAGCGGCATGATGTATACGGAACAAGGTAAGCTGACCGTAAACGGCGATTACAGAATCCAAAATTTAAACGGTGAATCGTACACCTATGCTTACGGCAAATTGAGTATGACAGATCCTGCGGCTTATGTTCTTGTAAAAGGCGATTTCTACACTCAAAGCACGTAC
>CACWIU010000127.1 GCA_902761025.1 uncultured Ruminococcus sp.
CGCCCATTTCACGCAAAATATGAGCCAGACTGTTTGCTCTTGCGTTGAGCTGCGAATAAGTCAGACTGCTGCCCTCAAATGAAACAGCGATTTTATCGGGATTTTTAACAGCCTGCTCGTCAAAGAGTTCCGCTATGCTCTTATTTCTCGGGTATTCTGTAAACGTATCGTTGAATTTGCCAAGTATCAGCGAACGGTCACTGTCCGTAAGCATTTCAATTTCACAAAGTTTCTGCCCGCAGTTCTCAACAACTCTTTTCAAAACTTCAATGTAATTGTTTAAAATAAGGACTGCTGTTTCACTGCGGAACAAATCCGTACAAAATTCCAAATAAATCTTATAACTGTCTTCCAAAGGAACAATGTTGTAAGTCATATCGAACTTAGCAGCAGACGTATAGGTATCTACCGCTTTGTCCATATTCATACGATTAAGTTCGGAATCTATTTTTTCGTTATTCTGCATTACCATCATAACGTCAAACAACGGATTTCTTGACATATCGCGATTTACAGACACAGCTTCTACAAGCTCCTCAAACGGATAATCCTGATTTTCGTAAGCATTAAGACACGTTTCGCGAATTTCGCTCAAAAATTCTTCAAACGACTTATTAGCTTCGGGATATCCTCTCATTGCAAGAGTATTAACAAACATACCAAGCATTTTTTCCGTATCTCTGTGTGTTCTTCCGCTGATAGGGCTGCCTATTACGATATCTTCCTGTCGGCTGTACTTGCTTAATGTTACCATGAGAGCCGCAAGGAATATCATATATTCGGTTGCTCCTGTTTTTTCCGACAGAGTTTTTATTCCCATTGATAATTGTTTATCCGAAACCACAAAAACTGTGTCGCCAACATAACTTTGTATTTGAGGACGGACATGATCAAGAGGCATATCAAGAACAGGAACTTCGTCTTTAAACTGCTCTTTCCAATACGCTTCCTGAACGCTCAAATCCCTTGTACGCATCCACTCGCTGTAATCCTTATATTGACAAGTCAGCGGTTCAAGTTCTTCGTCATTATATAAGGCTGTCAGTTCGGCGGCAAGAATTGTGTCGCTCATGCCGTCTGAAATTATATGATGAATATCAAATATAACTAAATGATATTGACCCTTATTCACTAATTTCAAATATATAAACGGCGGATTATGCAAATCAAACACATGAACATATTCGGACGTAAGCTTTTCATCAGGTTCATCGCTTGTAACATATTCGAATCTCGCCTCAACATTTTCAAGAACTCTCTGCGCCGGCTCGCCGTCAACTGTCAAAAATGCCGTTCTGAGAATTTCATGTCTTGAAATCAACCTCTGTAATGCGTTAAGAAGTTTATCCGGGAACACTTGTCCCGACATTTTTATACTAAATGACATATTATAAGCAGTGGAATCCGGTTCAAGCTGTTGAATTAAATATGTTCTCTTTTGAGTGGAAGACATCGGATAATACTCTTTTTCTTCCGCTTTTGGAATAGGCTGATAAGTTTCTTCTGCTCTGCCGTCAACAATTTCCGCAAGCTTTTCCGGAGTAGAGGAAAGGAATACTTCCCTTAAAGCAACTTTAACTCCCGTCTTCTCTTCTATTGAGTTAATTAAGCGTGTTGCTCGAAGCGAATGTCCGCCAAGCTCAAAGAAATTGTCATTAACACCAACTCTTTCAATACTCAAAACTTCTGCAAAAATACTGCATATAATTTCTTCTGTCTGAGTTCTCGGAGCAATATATTCGTTAACAGCTCTTGCGTCAATTTCGGGCAAAGCTCGCTTGTCAAGCTTTCCGTTTTTAGTCACAGGTATACTGTTTATCTGCATCATGTAAGCAGGTATCATATAATTTGGCAATACCGCACTCAAGATGTCCTTAACGTCTGATACGCTTATTTCAATGTCGCTTGTATAATAAGCATAAATTGCCTTATCGCCTGAGCTGTCTGCCTTTGCCACTACCGCACAATCTTTAATGCTCTCAATTTCTCTTATGCGGCTTTCAATCTCGCCAAGTTCGATTCTAAAGCCTCTGATTTTAACTTGATCGTCAATTCTTCCGAGATATTCAATATTTCCGTCGGGCAGCCACCTTGCCAAGTCGCCCGAACGGTACATTCTGCCCTCACCAAACGGATTTTCAACAAATTTCTCGTCTGTAAGTTCGGGACGGTTCAGGTAACATCTTGCAACGCCCTCTCCGGCAATACATAATTCTCCCGGTACTCCGATACCGCAAAGCTGTTCGCCGTTCAGCATATAAATTTGCGAATTTTCAACAGGCTTTCCGATAGTAACTTTCGTATCGTTTGAGCCGATTTCAACAGCACTTGTAAATACA
>CACWIU010000128.1 GCA_902761025.1 uncultured Ruminococcus sp.
ATATTTATATTGTCAAGGAAAAAGTCAGCCTTGCGGCTGACGGGCAATTCATCCCTCCACCTAAGAGGTGGGGGACTTCTTGCCCATTTAGGTTAAAAATTATATTTTACGATTTTTCGCTGTCTTCGGAATTATTTGACAAAGGCGGCAAATCCTCTAATGTTTCAATACTGAAACACCTCAAAAAATGGTCGGTAGTACCGTATAAGAGCGGTCTGCCCGGCAGCTCAAGTCTGCCTTTTTCTTCAATCAATCCTTTCACGCACAAACTGCCGATAACGCCCGAACAGTCAACGCCTCTGACCTGTTCCACAAATGCCTTTGTTATGGGCTGATTGTAAGCGACAACCGCAAGCACTTCCATAGCCGCCTGAGAAAGAGGAGTATTTTTCTTCATGTCCATTACACGACGCACATAAGCGCCGTAATCTTTGTTTGTACACATTTGAATATTTTGATTGAGCCTGATAATTCTAATACCCTTGCCGGATTTCCGGTACTGTTCAATAAGCTCGTCAATACATTGAGTTGCCGATGCGGTATCAAGTTCAAGAGCCTTTGCAATTCTGTCAACCGCAACGGGAGTTCCGCTTGCAAAAAGTATTGCCTCTATGGCGCCGTATATTTCATCTTTGTTCATAAAAATTAACTTTTCCTTTCGATAAGAATGACCGACGCTTCGTCGCCGTCACCCTCAACACGAATACGCTTACCCTTGACAAGCTCCAAAACTGCCAAAAAAGTCGCCACAAGCTCCGACCTGTCGCTGCTGTCGGCAAATAATCCGGCATAACGGCAGTTACCGTTTTTTCTTAAAAAGCGGATAACATGAACAATCTTTGCTCCGACAGGCACAATTCTTCTTGCAACAATTCCCTTAAACGCTTCGGACGGCGGCGGCAGTTTTTTCTTGCCTTTTCCGACAGCCCTAATGTATGCCTCTTGTAAGACGGTAGGCAAATGAATAAGATTATATGTCATATCGTATTCGATTTGCGAGGGTTCTCGGCAAAAGCTGTCAAAGTCAATTTGTTTTGACATAATCGCCGCCATTTTTTTACATTCCTGATACTCGAGGAGCTGTCCCGTTAATTCTTTTTTAAGTTCTTCCGCCTCTTCCTCATGTTTCGGCAAGAGCATAGTTGACTTAATATAGACAAGTCTTGACGCCATTTCCAAAAACTCGGACGCAATATCCATTCGTTCGTCCTGCATTTGTTTTATTTTTTCTGTATATTGTTCCAATAACACAGATATTTCAATATCGTAAATATTTAGTTTGTTTTTTGCAATAAGAGTTAAGAGCAAATCAAGAGGACCTTCAAAGACAGGCAGTTTATAAGTAATCTGTTCCACAGAGCCTCACCCTAACGAGCCGAAAAATGGCATAAACGGTAGCCATGCCAGCAGCTCAACAAAACTCATCAACAACTCGCATGGCACATCCATAATTTTATCAATAACATTTGTAACTAATAAAATCATTAAAATCATTGACAAATTTCTCTCGTTCATCAAAAGAGCCTGATATGCTTTTTCAGGCAGAAAAGCTCCAAGAATTTTAGAACCGTCAAGCGGCGGAAGAGGAATCAAATTAAATACCGCCAAATTGACATTAACCTGAACATAATAATAAAAAAATACTACGACAGCCGAATACCAAACGGTATCCGCATTTGATAAAGGCACAATCACCAAAAACAAATTCACAAGCATCTCGCCGACAACAGCAGCGATAATATTTGCTACAGGACCTGCCAAGGCGACAAGAGCCATATCTCTTTTAGGATTTTTCAGCCGATAGTAATTAACGGGAACAGGCTCAGCCCAGCCAAATCCAACTAAAAGCAGGCACACCGCACCCATATAATTAATATGAGCAAGCGGATTAAAAGTAAGTCTGCCTTGTCGTTTAGCGGTATCGTCACCGAGCTTATACGCTACAAAGCCGTGAGCAAGCTCATGGAACGGAAGAATTACCATAATAATAATAGTTGTTGCCAATATTCCCATTAAAACCGAAACAATATTAAAATTTCCGCTCAAAATCTGATACAGCATACAATACTCCTTTCTCCACTACATAAATGTGATAATTATTAAAAAGTTCTTCGATAATGAATATTACTAAAAAGTCAAAAATTTTGGTAACAAGCCGACTCGCTTCACGTGTAAAAAACGAAAAGGAGCTTGAACAGCTCCTCTAAGTGGTTGTGTATATGGACACAGTGAAGTACTCACCGCCTATAGAGGCGGGAGCTTCCTTTAATCCGCCCAACCTTGCAAAGGATTTCATTTTACAGGCATCAGTTTCCGAGGCTATG
>CACWIU010000129.1 GCA_902761025.1 uncultured Ruminococcus sp.
GGGCCGAATGGTAGCGGAAATAGGACTTGAACCTACGACACTTCGGGTATGAACCGAATGCTCTAGCCAGCTGAGCTATTCCGCCATATTCGCTGAAATCAGCATTTGTTATTATATATTAAAAAATGGGGTTTGTCAATAGCAAACCCCAAATTTATTAATATTATCACAGTGCGGAGTATCCGTAGCTGTTAACAAGCGCCTCAATTTTCTCGCCTCTTTGGCAAATCGGGCACTGGTGGGGCTTAAAGCTCTGGTAATCTCCAAGGTCGTGGGGGTCGAAGATTGAGTGAACCGGATGGCCGTCGCACTCGTTAACCGTCGCGAAAATCGACGAAATTCCAACGATATGTCCGCCGTAGTAGTTAATCGCGTCAATCGCCGCAAGGGCGCTCTTGCCGGTTGTTACCGAAGCTGCCAAAACCAGCACGTGCTTGTTGGCGAGCATCGGCACAAGGTTGTCGCGGAAAATCATCTGACCTCCGCCGATAAACTCGGGCGAAATGACGTAAATCGTCTGGTGGGCGTTGAGGTTAATAAAGTCGTCCCTCGTAAGCTCCTCGGCAACGCAAGCGCCGATAACCTCGGTGCCGTCAAGGCAGAGGATTGTGTCAACAATCGTCCTCGCGCGGTAGGCGGATACCATCTCTTTCGCAACGGCGCTCGCCTCCGAAAGTCTTGTTTTTTGGGTTGTAACGTCGATGTAGTAGTTGATGTGGCTGTGCATTGTTGCAAAGTGTCCTTTTCTGACGCGCAGGAACACGTTTTTGTTTTTGGTTCTGATTTTATATTCCTTAGACATAGTATCCTCCTTAATATAAAAGTTATTATATTTTAATTTTACAACATAAAGCAATTTATTGCAAGATAAATTTATAAAAGCAGAGTTATTCGCGGTTGAATATCTCTGCTTTCAGTCTTTTCTGTATTCAATTATGTCAAATAAATCGCAATCCAAAATCTCACACAGCTGATTGAGCGTGTACGTGCTTACGTTGCCGTTTTTTCGCAGACGGTCAAGCTGACCCGTGCTGATGTGATAGGTTTTAATAAGCTTATATTGAGATATGTTTTTTTCTTTGAGCGTTTGCCAAAGCTTGTCATATAAAATCATAAGAATGTCCTTGAAAAGTTTACAATTATTATTTACTTTTCTTGTGATTTTAGTATAAATTATTGTTCGATTGTTGACAGTAGCCCGTATTCTGGCTATAATAGTTGTAATAAAATATATGTTCAAAAAAGGAGGAACATTTTATGAAAAAACAAGTCAAAAGAACACTATCAATTTTATTATCGGCAATTATTATTGCATCGTTGTTTGCAATTGTGCCGATTCAGGCAGGCGCGGCTGTACCGGCATGGAAAACGGCTTATATTAATTATATTAAAAACGATGAGATGATAAAAAAATATGGAGATGGTATTGATTTTAAGCTATATGACTTTGATCAAAATGGAATCCCTGAATTAATTGTTGATTCGCATTGGGGGTTTTATGGCGGTACATTACTGACGTTTGGATACGATGGATTTAATACCGGCAGGTTAGATTCATTGACAACATTTGGGGGTGATGGATGCAGAATGATATATGGAAATAAAATACTGGACAGCTCTGGCAGAATGGGAGCATATACAGACGTAGTTTATCAATTTAATGGAAATAATCTTCAACCTGGTAAAATTACTACATTGTTTTTTGGCTTACGTTACGTAGACACCTATAAAAAAACTTATAAGTATAAAACTTCCATGACTAACAACTGGCAAAAGAATTTGACAGCAGTTCAACAACAAGGATATGTTAGTCAACAACAGTATGAAAGTAAACTATCTTCTATATTTGACAAAAGCAAAGCGTTAATGCTAACAAGTAAAAATTGCAGTAATAAATCAAAAATCATTAGTGAAATAAATAACTATAATTCAGCTCCCGCCGCGCCAACAATCAGCGTGGCTAACGGAGTAAGCGGTCTTGATGTCGCTTGGGGCAAGGTTGCAAACGCTCAGTCATACGTTGTGTATTACAAAACCGCGTCAACAGGATGGTCGAGTTTTTCAACAACCTCAACCAGAGCCACCATCACAAATGTAGGCTCGGGTAAATACTATTACGTTCAGGTTCAGTCAATAGGTGCGAACGGCGTTAAGGGTAATTACTCAAAAGTAAAAACGATGACATATCTGTCAAGAGTTAATATAACTTCACTTGTATATAACGGCAACAATACCTTAAAATGGAATGCCGTTCCGGGGGCGAACAAGTATCAAATC
>CACWIU010000130.1 GCA_902761025.1 uncultured Ruminococcus sp.
GAACGCACGCAAAACAGAACGGCTTTACCAATCTGCGCTGGTACACCGACGACGGTTTTTCCGGCGCGAACTTCTTCCGACAAGGAAAGAATACAACATCAGTACGACGCATTAGCAAAGAAAACTTTGGTTGGCGAAGCGAAAAGCCACCGCCGCACTCTTGCGAAACGCGCAGCACGCGAAGTACCTTTTTCGGATTTGAGCGAAAGCGAACTCGCGCAGCTTTTCACAACGGACGAATACAAAAGCGATTATTTCCGTTTTCAAGTGTCCGGCTTTGATGTACTCGTCAAAAATGAACTGCTTGCCGAAGCCCTTAACGCTTTGCCCGAAAGGAAACGCGACATTATCCTTTTGTCCTACTTCTTGGACATGAGCGACGCGGAAATTGCTGAACTGCTGAATGTTGTACGCACGACGGTTTTCCGGCACAGGAAATCCGCGCTTGCGAAAATCAAACAGTATTTGGAGGGAAAAGCAGATGATGAATACCGTTAGGATGTCCGATTTGTAACGGAAAGACGAGAGTTCAAGTATTTCATAATACTGTATTAAAAGATTTTCCTCTTTTCTGCCCTAAATGCAAATTGACGCATATCATTGATGTAGAAAAATTAGAGATTGTAATCAAAAATACAGAAAAACAAACTTTTATTATTTAGAAGAAAGGATATAAAAATGAAACGTTTACCTAAATATACGCCTGCGGAAGTACGGAATGATCCATACGGATTTACTTACAAAGAAATGTCGGAAGTTATTGGCGAGAATGAAGCAAAAGCCTTATATGAAGAATTATATAAGCAATTACCACGCAAAAAAAATCTATCAATGTTGGTAAAAAATATTTGCAAAAGCAGTGATACTGAAAAGTATGTTTACGAACTGAAAGACAACAAATACATTGAAACGGTTTTTATCAAGCGGCGAGATGGTGGAACTGTTTGCGTGAGCACACAAGTCGGTTGTCCTGTTGGTTGTATTTTTTGTGAGTCCGGGCGAAATGGCTTTGTTCGTAATCTAACATCGTCAGAAATCGTACAACAGATTATATTGTTGCGTCGAAAAGTAAACCGTATCGTTTTTATGGGTATGGGAGAGCCTTTATTCAATTATGACAACTTGATAAAAGCAATCCATATTCTCCGAGATAGATATGGGCTCAACTTTCCAACCGACGGCATTACCATATCAACAGTTGGTCCGGTCGATCAATTAAAAAAATTGCGCGAGGAACATCTTAAAATTCAGTTGACAATATCTTTACACGCAGCAACACAATCTGCAAGAAATCGTATTATTCCTCACATGCGCATATATGCTATTGAAGATGTTGTTAAGCAAGCCTTATCCTATTCTGAAAGGCATAATCGCAAAATTGTCTTTGCGTATTTGCTTTTACCGGGTATAAATGACCGGCCCTCAGATGTAAGACAACTTGCAAAATGGTTTCGGGGCAAAAAAGTTATGATTAACGTGTTACAATACAACCCAACAAGCAATTCAAGAATTAAAGCACCACAGAAACGGGAAATAGTTGCATTCAAACATCAATTAGAGCAAGCAGGACTTGAAGTTACTATGAGAGTTTCTCATGGCAGAGAGATTAACGCGGCTTGTGGACAGTTAGCTAACACATATAATAAATTCAAAAAAAAATGATTAAAAGTGCCAGACGCATAGACGCAGAGCCGATAACGCATTAGGTCAAAAAACCTATGTGTTATCGGCTTTTTTATTTAATATTGCGCAAAAGCCGCTGTTCCCTATTATAGAATGGATTGCGGGTAGTGTATTAAAGTCGCCCTTTTTTAAGGATACGGCGGTATCGGGGAGGTATCGCCGTGTCCATTTTTATTTACTGTAACCCGCCTAATGCTTTGCGGTCAAAAAAAGCTATGCTCCGCAAGCGGGATATTCCGGCTATGAGTATGAACTGTCAATACATCTAAATACTTCTTACATTTCCTTTGCGCTCGTCCGCGTCTTGCGGACGGGCGCATTTTGCTTTTTTCAACTTTTTTCTGAAAAACGCACTCAAGAGCCATCTCCCGAACGGGTACGGAGCGAAAGGGGCAGAGAGGACAAGCCCTTAACTCCCGTCCTCTACTCCACGCGGGAAGGAGGTGAACTCTATGGAGCTATCTTCCAGCGGCCCGGATTTCAAGCCATGCTTGCGGACATTGAAGCCGGGAAAGTGGGTACGGTCATCGTCAAGGACATGAGCCGGTTAGGGCGAAACTA
>CACWIU010000131.1 GCA_902761025.1 uncultured Ruminococcus sp.
GAAAGCTGCGGCAATACGAGCGATAAAAACAGTCGCTCAAACAGCCGCGGCAATAATGAGTACGTCTGCAATGTTGAGTGAGATTAATTGGGTATCGGTATTAAGTGCGTCATTATTAGCCGGCATTCTCTCAATATTAACAAGCATTGCAGGACTGCCCGAAGTAAAAGAAAGCGAGGATTTATAATCATGAGTAACAGTCCACTTGTAAATTACACACAAATATCCCCTAACAGATACAGTCCACGCAATCATAAAATTGACACAATTACAATTCATTGTGTTGTCGGTCAAGTGAGCGTAGAGGCTTTAGGCTGTATTTTTGCTCCGACATCAAGACAAGCAAGTTCTAACTATGGTGTTGGCTATGACGGCAGAATAGGAATGTATGTCGAAGAAAAGGACGCTTCTTGGTGTTCTTCATCATACGAGAACGACAACAGAGCTATTACAATAGAGGTTGCAAGCGATACAACGCACCCTTACGCAGTTACCGACAAAGCATACAATGCGTTAATTGAACTTGTAGCGGATATTTGTAAACGAAACGGCATTAAAAAATTGCTTTGGAAAGGCGATAAATCTTTAATAGGGCAGACCAACAAGCAAAATATGACGGTTCACAGGTGGTTTGAAAATAAAGCCTGTCCGGGCGATTATTTGTATAATCTTCACGGCGATATCGCAAACAAAGTTAACGCAAAATTAGGAGTAAACGAACCGGCAGAGAAAAACAAGGTTACATATTATGTGCAAATCGGAGCATACAGCATTAAAGCAAATGCGGAAAATCAATTAAAACTTGTTAAAGCAAAAGGATTTTCAGACGCCTTTATTACAAAAGTCGGAAATATTTACAAGGTTCAGACGGGAGCGTTTAACATTAAATCAAATGCTGATACTCGGCTTGACAAAGTAAAAAAGGCAGGATTTAAAGATGCGTTTGTAACGACTATCGGCGGCGGTGCGGTTGTTACACAAACCACATCTGTTAAAAAATCCATTGAAGAAATTGCAAAAGAAGTCGTTGCCGGTAAATGGGGAATAGGTACGGCTCGAAAGACAGCTCTTGAAAAAGCCGGATATGATTACAACGCTGTGCAAGCCATTGTAAACAAAATTCTGAGATAACCAACAAGCCGTTCGGTCTGTTTTGATTGAACGGCTGCTTTTTATGTATTGACAGATTCTTAACAAAATATACAAAACTTTTTTATATTTTGCTATGCTGTGCTAACAATATAGTAAGCTTTTTACAATATATTTTTGTATTTCTTTCGAAAAATTGCCGTATGTAATTCTTGTTAAATTGTTGACATTTGTTCTTTAATGTAGTAAAATATTAAAGGTGATTGGAAAAACATCAGCCTGTTTTCAGGGTTTTTGATTTTACTTTTGCCTTATTTTTGTATGGGAGGATTTTGTAATGTCTGTTAATTTAACAATGCACCAAAAAGTAAAGCTGGGTCTTGAAGAGTATGAAATTTCGGTTGGCGGTAAAATTAAGTACAAAGCTTCAAAGAAACTTCTTGCTGCCGGCGCTGACTTTGATATCGTTGATGCGGTTGGCAATAAGGTAGCTCTCGTTGACCAAAAGGTTTTGAACATGGTTAAGACTTTCGATATCTCTATTCACGGTCAGAAGTGCGGCACAGTTAAGAAGAAGTTCCCTGCTCTTACTAAGGATATGAACTATGACGCAAAGGGCTGGAAGCTTGACGGCGATGCTCTCGGAATGAGCTTTAAGTTTACCGACGCTTCTAAGAATGTTTACGCTACAGTTAAGAAGAAAGTTCTTGCAGTTGGCGACACATACGAAATTGAAGTTGTAAATCCCGAGGACGAGCTTTTGGTTGTTGCTCTTACTATTGTGCTTGACGAAGCATTCCACAGCAAGCGTTCATAATTTTCTTTATAATAATTATAATTAAAAACAAAAGCACGGCTGCATACCTATTTGTTGCCGTGCCTTTTAAATTTTTATTCCCCCATAAAGAAAAATTCTTTATGGGGGAATGGTGTTTATAGTATTATGCGACGTTAAAAAATAATTAAACGGAAACCCCCGTAGGGAAAGACCTTCGGGGGCTTGAATTTGTACGCTCTGAATGGGCGATACGGACGCATTAGACAAGGCTGCCTTCGTCTGTATCTCCACCAGGACCCGTTTGGTCACTATCTGATGTTGTGATAACATCTTCTGCATCAAACTCAACGATCTCCATCTCGATCAAGC
>CACWIU010000132.1 GCA_902761025.1 uncultured Ruminococcus sp.
TTGGTCTTTTCGTTTTGCTTTTTTACGAAAAAACACACCTGCTTTCGCAAGTGTGTCTTTTTTTGATTTGCACCCTTTGGCTTATCTTAATGATATTGCCTTTCGGGTGCCTTGTTTTTTGCGTTTCAAGAGGTTTACATTAGTTCATACTTAATCTTATTCTTCTTCGCGTATTTATAAGCCGCGGAGTTTTGCCTGCATCTTATTATCGTGTTTTTATTAACACCGCCGTTGATGCCGCATTCTCCGTAGAGTATTCCGATTGCTTCTTTTCCGATTGTTTTGACTGTCGGATAGATTGTAACCTTGCCTAAATCCGCTCCGAAGAAAGCCTCAGCGCCGATTGACCTTACGCTTTTCGGAATGTTTATTACGCGCAGGGAGCTTGCTCTGCAAGCAGCCTTCTCAATCTTTTTTACTGTATTCGGAAGTACAATTTTTCTGACCTGAGCGAAATAGAAGGAATAGCTGTCTAATATCCTCAAACCTTTTCTGAAAACAACAATATCGATATCCGAATGCGCGAAAGCGTATTTGCCGACACGCTTCATACGACCCCCGACTACAACCTTTTTTAAATCTGCTCCTGAAAAAGCGTTGCCCCTTATGCTGGTAACGGTTTTCGGGAACACAAGCTTTTTCAACCCGCGCCTGTTTGGGTAATAGAGGAATTTTGTCAGTTTTTTGTTATAGAGCAAGCCGTTTCTGGTCGAGAAATACTTATTGCTCTTTGATATTGTGAGCTTTTTTAATGAATCAGGGAAAACTCCAAAGTCCGATTTTGAATTATCGAGATGTTTCAGATTTCTAGGCAGAACGAGCTCCGTAATTCTGGTTTCAACAAAGGCGTCCCCCTCGATACTGGTTACGGTTGAGGGGATTTTCAGACTTTTGAGACTATCGCAATAGAAGAAAGCGCAGTCGCCGATTTTCTTTAACCCGTTATGCAGACTAACCGTCTTTAAATATTCGCAGTCGGCAAAGCAATGATCGTCGATTGTTTCCACTGACGCGGGAACATTGACGCTTTTTATTTTTGTTCCGCTAAAGCCGCTCAGGTGTTTCAATGTTGACGGAAGAGCAATTGAGCTTATAGCGGTCATTCCAAAGGCTTCGTTCTCAATTCGCTCCAAGCCCTTGGGCAACTCAACCTTTTTGAGCGAAGCACACCAGTTAAAACAGTTTTTCTTTATTGTTTTAAGATTTTTGTTAAATGTTACGCTCTTGAGATTTGTGTCATTGGCAAAGCACTCCAACTCCAAAACCTCTACCTTTTCAGGGATGATTACCGACTCAAGCTTCTCACAACTATAAAACGCGCATTCCTCAAGCTTAGTAACGCTGTCGTAAAAATTTACTCCTTTGAGCTCGGAATGAGAGAAAGCTGAATCGCCGATTGTCTGTACCCCATCGGGAACCGTATAAACGGAGTTTCTAAGCTTCTTTGGCGGAAACCTCAAAAGCTTTGTGCCGCTCTTGTTAAAAACAACTCCGCCGATTGATTTAAACTTAGGGTTGTTCTCGTCAATATTTACAGCATGTGTCGCAGGAAAAGGATAGCCGTCAATTTTAATAATTGTTGCAGGCACGTTGAGCACCCTGACAGTCTTTTCATCGAGCCAATTCCACCCCAGGCTCGTAACCGTGTATTTGTCGAGCTTTTCGGGAATTGTAATTGTGTTGTTTTTACCAAGGTAAGCGGTTATCTCTGCCGTGCCGTCCCTGAGCACATCATACTCAAAATCCCCGCTCTTCTTCGCTTCCGCGGTAACTGCACCGCAAAATAAAACACTCGTTAATACAGTAATAGATAATAGAAATGATATCAATTTTTTCATAATTCCTATCTCCTTATTTTTTAGCTGAAACAAAACAGTTCTATTTACATCATTATAATATACAGACGTTAAAAGACAAGGCTTTTAGAGTTAATCATATATTATTCTGCGAATTAACCAAATTAAATACCCGCTTGTTGTGCATAATGACCGCAACAAATATCTGTTATACAACAGAATAATCCGATAGCGTTAAATTTAATAATCGATTTATGAAAAAGGGCAAGTTTGAATCCGATTGTGGCGCGCCAAAAGTCCGTTTCATCTTTTGATATGTTCCTTCTCGTTTTTTGCGGCGTGTGAACAGCTATTCGTTCATCTGCGCTACGGGCTAAAAATGTCCCACCGGGACATTTTCTTAACGCCCTTTCGAATCCCTTTTGCTGCAAAACAAA
>CACWIU010000133.1 GCA_902761025.1 uncultured Ruminococcus sp.
ACGGAAAAAACGCGAGATCGTACGCTTCTCAGGGGCAGCAGCGCAGCGCGGTGTTGTCATTAAAGCTCGCAGAGGCAGCGGTGCTCAGGGAGAAGATGGGGGAGGACCCGGTAATTCTTCTCGATGATGTTCTTTCCGAGCTTGATAACAGCAGACAGGATTATTTATTAAATGAGCTTGAAGGCTGTCAGGTGTTCATAACCTGCTGCGAAAAATCAAATAAAGAGCAGCTCAAAAAAGGAAAAGTATTTTTTGTACAAAAAGGCATTGTAACAGAGGAAGAAAATTAAAATGTACTTACACTTGGGAAACGATGTTGTAATAGACAGCAAAAAAATTGTGGCTATGTTTGATATTGATGCCTGCACCGTGTCAAAAAAAACGCGCGATTTTTTAGCGTCGGCTCAAAAAAGCGGAGAGGTCATAAATGTTTCCTATGAGCTTCCGAGGACGTTTGTGATTTGCAGCGACAAAGGTAAAACAAGCGTATATATTTCTCAGCTTTCAACCAAGACACTTTCAAGAAGAAAGCTCAGTTTATAAAATATTAAAAATTTGAAGGTATATTAAAAATTTGGAGTGAACTATGAACAGAAAAAACAGATGTCCGTACTGCGGAAAAAGAATTTCATACGGTGAAAAATTTTCGTACAGAAGAAAAGCGGAATATGTTTGTCCGCGCTGCGGAAAGGAAAGCAGAGTTATAATAAATAAAATGGTTATCCTTATATTTGTTATTTGCGCGGTAATAGCGGCGTTAATTATGACTGCATGGATATATTTTGATTTAGTAAGTAATCCCTTAGGTATTGTTGCGGTCGCATTTCCGCTGATTATATTCGGACTTATGTCTCCTAATTTTGTAAGATTTGAGCCATTAAGAAAATATCAGAAATCAATGGAGGCAAGGCGCGCGGGAATAGCTTATTCCGATAATCTTTCAATTTCCGAGCTTGATGAAGAAGTAGGATATGTTGAGGGATCAAATCAGTTCCAGATCAATAACGATGTATTTAATAAAATAAAAGCCGAAAGATCAGCAACGACGGTTAAGACAACTAATTCTGATTTGGTTTCCGATTCAAAGGAGCTCGAAAATAATAATATAAATAACAATGAGCCGGATCTTCCAAAACAGCCGTATGTAGAGGTTATGGGAGAGGTTAGAGAAAATCACTCGGCTGCCGATGATTCACCTCTGAAAAAAATACATTCGGAAGGTACAAGAATAAACAGAAGCCGTCACTATATAGATGTTCCGGAAGAAGCTCAACAGGCGCCCGTTCAAGACGATTATTCGGAGAATATAAAAACTGAAAAAGCCGAACCAAACAGATTCTCGGCAAACAGAAGGTTTTGATTATGGCAAAACTCTTTTTACCGTCTTTACCCGTATGTCCTCACTGCAACACGGTGTACAGATATTCGGACGTAAAGAAGATAATGTTTAAGAAAAGTGAAAAATGCTATCACTGCAAAAAGAATTTTAAAATCTCCAAAAAAAAGCTGATCATAATGATAATAGAGCTGTTGATCATATATGCGGCTCTCGGTCTGTTTTTAATAGGAGTTGTAGGAATTAAGCCGTTGGTGCTCTTTATTATTAATGTATTTTTAGTAGCGGCAGGAATACTGCTGATACCTTACTATATTATGTTTGTGAAGAAGAAGTGATCGGAGGATAATATGGAAGCAGATAAGAATATCGAAAAAGTTGAAGAGAATATTGAGATAACAAAAGTTGAACAGGAATACGGCGCGGATGAGATCCAGGTTCTTGAAGGACTCGAGGCAGTAAGAAAACGCCCGGGTATGTATATAGGATCAACGGGACCCCGCGGACTGCATCATCTTGTTTATGAAATAGTAGATAACTCTATTGACGAGGCGCTTGCGGGCTACTGCTCAAAAATCGACGTAGTGATCGAGCCCGGAGATATTATCAGAGTTTCGGATAACGGCCGCGGAATCCCGGTAGGAGTTAACAGCAAAACGGGAATCCCCGCCGTAACGGTAGTATTTACGGTACTCCACGCGGGCGGTAAGTTCGGCGGCGGAGGATATAAGGTATCGGGCGGTCTGCACGGCGTAGGCGCATCGGTAGTAAACGCTCTGTCCGAATGGCTCGAAGTTAAAGTCTGCGACGGCGAGGATGTTTATTTTCAGCGTTATGAG
>CACWIU010000134.1 GCA_902761025.1 uncultured Ruminococcus sp.
GGAATTGAAAACAAAAAATAAACCCACATCAATGAACGTTTGCTCATTGATGTGGGTTTTGTATTTAATGAATTGTTTATTCGTTATCTGGTTTTTGCGGTATGTTTTCAGTTGTTATATGACTTTTATATTTTGAATAATCTATTGCCGGAGGATTACCCATTTTTTGAAGCTTTTCTAACAAACTTAGCAGGAGAAATACCAACGAATGTTCCGGTTCACAGTATTCTATATCATATTTTTCAGTCCTTTCTTTGTTCACCGAAAAAGTAAGTTTATCAATTGAACAAACTAAGTCAAGCCGAGTACTATCGTCACTGACGTTAAGCTTATCAATTACATTTTCCGGATTAACAAGATCCGACTTGGTTGTAAGCAATCCGGCAACTATTCCATACAAATCCTTTTTGGATTGTTGACTGTCTATCTTATTAACCGGTACCGACGTTCTTGTTAATTTCCTAACGCTCGCTGCTTTTTCACTTGCATATTTTAATGTTTGAGCATCTAGTTTTTGCTTTACTTCAAAAACAGCAAAAACACTTTCCGCAGGAATAAGCAGAGTTTTAAAAGATTCATTGCTCTTGTTAAAAATAAAATGCGAGAAATGTGTGTCGTATATGATTATATCGATTTGGTTGCTTCTTTTCCCTTCTGAGTCGATAACAATTCCCTTGTCAACCGAATATCGCTTCGGAAGATATTTTGAAAAGAAATATATCCAATCGTATTCAGTTGCGTCTCCTTTCATTGTTGAATGTGGAATCGGAGATGACAAATCAAGCGAAGCCATCATTTCTTTTTGTATTCCCTTATACAGTTCAGATAAATTTACAGTATTGTTGTTTCTCATTTTGACACCTGCCTTATTCTGTTTCATTATAATTTTAATAAATAAATTGCTTAATAATTCATTATTTGTTGAAAATTTACAAATTTGGTGCTACAATAGCTTTATAAATCCAAATCCCTGAGGATTTTTGGAACCCATGCCCGTATTATAGAGAAATTCAAGGCTTTTCGGCGAAGCCTTAACCTCAAATGCTCCGTGATACGCTGTCAGCCACGTTTCTTTGTATCGGGTAACGACCTTTTTGAAGTAGCCTGCCGGACGAATTTGAATATGCTCGGCAGGGACGTTAAATACCGCTTCGTATTTTCTCTCAAAATTGTTGCAAATCCCAATATAGAATTCTTCCTCATCGGGAGCAAAATAGCGCGTCTTTCCCTGCTCGGAATTTTTGTATATCAGCACCGGAGTTTCGGTGCGAAAGCCTGCGGAAAAACGGTTGATATGCAGATTTGATACAGAGGCATTGGTAACAGTAAGAACGGTATCAAAAAGCTTTATTCGGGGACAAAGCTCAATTGCTCTTTGCAGATCGTCACAAAAAGCAAAAACAGGACTTCTGATCTCAAGCGAAACGCCGCCTTCAAAAATGATTTTGTTTTCGCTGACCTTATATCTGCCTTTGATAGAACCAAAGGTAAACGCCTTGAATTTTCTTGCGCCGCCAAATCCGACGTCATGCCAAAAATCCGACGCGTCGATTTCTGCGAGCTTTGCGTATATCGCGCTTTGGAGCTGATACTGGTAGTTGAACGGCAGGCACAGAGGGCGGTCCGGCTGTAATTGTAATAAAATCTGCATTATTCTCACCGTTTGCATTATATCATAATAAAAAATACTTTTCAATACAAAAGGAGGAACGAAAATGGAACAGAAGGTTTTGGCTTTGTACGAATTTGCTTCCAAACAGAAATTCATCTACAAAACCTCAAAAATCAAAGAGATTTCGGGTGCTTCCAAGTTGCTCTCAAATCTTTTTGAGAAGTTTATTAAGTTGGCAAACAACATAATCTACGATACAGAAACAGAATTCGATATCAACAAATTCACCGCCGACGGACAAGTGCTTTATGACGGAGGCGGAAGTTTGATGATACTATTTCAAAGCAGAAAGCTTTATCTGGGCTTTAACCGTATTGTTTCAGCATATCTTTTGGAGAATGTTCCGACCTTGCAGCCGATCGTCTGCTGCGTTCCGTTTTCGGGAGATTTCATTAAAGACAGATGCAGGCTATATCGCCAAATTCGTATTAACGAAAGTCTGAACCCTTCTTACGACCTGACGGCGGTTACTCCGATGACG
>CACWIU010000135.1 GCA_902761025.1 uncultured Ruminococcus sp.
CCGACTTTTTCAAAAGCTGTTGAAACATCTTTCGGACAAGTGTTTTCATAACCGTAATACTCATAAAGATTCTTGTCCTCATTCGGGATAATTGTTCCCTTGATTTGAATTTCCATTGCTTGATTCACCCCCCCTCTGATGTCGGTCTTGTATCTAATCTGCGTATAGGTTCATCGCCGCCCTCGACAGGTGCAAGATTAAATATCTTTCGCCATTCGTTAGGTGTTAATGCTCCACGGTCAACCATTTGCAAAAAATTTAATTTTGTGCTTATAGTAGCACACGCAAGGTTAGATGCTTCAAAAATGATTTTGTTCCCATAGCTCCTCTTTTTTGCTGTGAAAAGCTTTCGGGTAAATTCATTTGCAAAATCAATGGCAATCGGTTCTATTGAGCTTTCATAAAAGCTGTTCCATTCGTCCTCAGTGTAATTACCTTGTACAATTTTCTCAGAAACTCCAAACAAGCTGTAAATCCTGTCTTTCTCAAATTTTAATATTTCAAAATTTGGTATGTAATCATTGGACTTTACTTGTTGAGCGTCTACACGAGGGTCAATAGCAGCAACGCCGCCTGTTTCGCTTGACGAACTCAGAAAAGCTTCGGAGAAATCTTTTGCAGTTCTTTTTAAATCGTCCTCACGTATTGAGCCTGTAACTTTCAAAAGCCATCTTATCAGATTACTATTTTTTATGGCTTTGACAATACCGTCATCAATCGTATTATTAATTTTTAAAAGTGGTGCTAATGTAGGCATTAAGCTATTCCCGAAAATATCATTGTCATAATAATTCATTCTCAGATGAATAATATCATCATATGGAAAAGTGTATGTTTTTCCATTATCAAGAGTGAATTTTAAAAACAATTCACTGTTTTTATAATCGGCTTCAACACCGACTGCCGGAAGAGGAAACAACTCGACAGGCATTCAATTATTGTCACGCGTAATATTTGCAAAGGCATTTCCGTTAAGAATAAGCTGAGCCGCCATTTTTTTTTGGAATTTTTGAGCCGACATAAGCGGATTTGGATTTTCCAAAAGTATTTTTATGTAAGGCTCTGGATTGACTTTCAAATCCTTTTGACCGCTGAAAATATGCTTGCCGTTTAGTTTGCCGATAGCTTTAACGTATGGAGCAAGACAGGCTCGTACAATGTCGCTTTCGTAAATTTTGCCGTTCCAAATAAACGTCCCGTTTCCACGTTCTGTTACAAGCCGATATTTTGCAAGCGTTTCGGACTTTTGATTTTTTAAAAGATTGAAAAAGTTTTTGAATATGTTCGTGTTTATCACCTCCAATTTGTTAAATTAACGTCTGATACTGTTCTTTTTTATCGCACCAAACAACATAAGCGTCTAACAAAGCCGCTGTGCCGTCAATTCTTTGTGTACGCTTATCAGATTTGCAAGGCTGAATATTGCCGTTGGTATCCGTTTTAACGTCCGTGTTCAGCAAACACCATAAGTCAATAGGATTATCGTCATAAACAATTTTTTTGTCTTGTAAATCGGCTTTAAGGTCTTTCATCGGTCCCGAAAGAGTGATAACACCCTGCCGCACGGAAATCATCGTAGACTTTCCAAATTCATTTTCAAATGCTCTTAATAAATCGTCGGAAATGTGCCACGGGTCATATCCTATGTACATTGGATAAATATCGTCGTTATCACGAAGTTCGCAAAACCAGTCAAGAAATACTCTTTTATCAACCTTTTTACCCTGATAAGCTCGCATTAATCCTTGCTCAATCCACAGTTTATAAGGCACATGGTCACGTCCGTCACGGCTGCCCTTTTCGTCTTGTTCGTCGATTACGCTTTGCGGAATCCAGTACATAGATTTAACATAAATTCTATCGTCATCAGGCTTTTGAAAAATAGCTTTAGCCGCATTCAAGTCAACGCTGTCGGCTGCGTCCATACCGCCGATAAAATAACGGTATCTGTATCGCGGTATTTTTTCGGGATTATATGCTTCTTCATAAGTAAGCCATCTGTTGACAGGATTTTGTTTCAAGTTAAAATCTTTAACAAGAACCGTCGGTTTAAATGCAAGGTCGGCTTTTGCCTTGTTTACCATTTGCCGCAGATAGTCGTAAGATTT
>CACWIU010000136.1 GCA_902761025.1 uncultured Ruminococcus sp.
GAAAACCCCGCAATGCTTGATGCTTTAATCGGTGTATACGAGAGAAATGTTTTAGGCTTCCCTTCAACCGCACTTCTTCCTTATTCACAGGCATTAAGCCGTTTCCCTGCACATCTTCAGCAGGCTGACATGGAAAGTAACGGCAAGTCGGTCAACAGATTCGGCGAGTTCGTAAATTATCCTACAGGACCCGTTCTCTTCGGCGAGCCCGGTACCAACGGACAGCATTCGTTCTATCAGCTCTTACATCAGGGCACTGATATCATTCCTTTGCAGTTCATCGGATTCAACGACAGTCAGTTAGGTGTTGATGTAAACATTCAGGGCTCTACCAGCCAGAAGAAACTCTGCGCCAATGTTGCTGCTCAGATTATCGCATTTGCCTGCGGCAAAGATGACGAAAACAACAACAAGAAGTTCGCGGGCAACCGTCCTTCGAGCATCATCATCGGCAAGCAGTTAACCCCCGAGTCAATGGGTGCACTCCTTTCACACTTTGAAAACAAGATTATGTTCCAGGGCTTCCTTTGGAATGTAAACAGCTTCGACCAGGAAGGAGTTCAGCTCGGCAAAGTTCTTGCAAAGAAGGTTCTTGCACATGATACAGACGGAGCTTTAAAAGAATATAGCGATCTTTTCGAAATCTAAACTTATATATCTTTTATGATTTTTTGCCGGATACCCGCGGGTGTCCGGCATATTTTTTTATCCGTATAATGTTTTCTTTTTACGAGCCGATATATAAATATAGGGTTTAGAAATATAAGGAGTTTAGCATTGATCGATCCGTTATCAATACAAAGAACATTTCTTCTTTTTGAAGCAAGCTTCTGCGTATTTGTTTCACTTTTTACGGTACTGCTTGTGATAAACGACAAAAAGAATTACAAAAACCAGTTGATTATGTTTGGCAATTTCTTTGCCGGCTTACTTCTTTTCTCCGATTTTTTTACATATGTCTATGACGGTGTAGAAGGCAGAACGGCGTTTGTAATGATCAGAGTGGCGAATTTTGTTCTCTTTTTCACCACGTTTTTAATTGTAATAACTATCACCATGTATGTCGCCGTGCAGCTTTTCGGAACTGCGGGAGTAAAATTGAAAATTCCCGGGCAGAAAAGATTCCGCACGGTTTACTGGATTGCGGTTTTCTGTATGATAGTGTTGATTGTATCGCAGTTTACCGACATTTTATATTACTTCGACGAAAGCAATGCGTATCATCGAAATCCCTTCTTCTTTGTGACTATGGGATTAATCGGAATATGCCTTCTTTTAAATATTTCCGTTCTGATTGAAAATCGTAAAAAAACAGATTCGGTGACATTTTTGTCGATGCTCGCATACATCATAATTCCGGGAATTGCAACAATCATTCAAAGTATCTTTTACGGTTATTCCTTCGTAAATATCTCGATAGGTTTTGTGCTTATCATTATGTTCATTCAAAACAGCTACTCGCAGAGTCAGGAGGTTTTGCGAATCTCCAAACTTGAGGTCAGAACCGGACTTTTAAACGAGCACGGCTGTATCGGAGAAATCGAAACGCTTCGAAGCAAAGGCAAAGTCTGCAATTACTGCGCCGTTTATTTCGACATTTCGAAGTTTTCGTATTTTAACAGAAAATACGGAATGATTGCGGGAGACATGCTTCTGAAAAATTACTCAGTTAAACTTCGCGGAATTTTAAAATCCGACGAGTTTCTCGCAAGAGAGGGAAGCGACCATTTTATAGCCGTTGTCAAAAAAGAAAATCTCGAAAAAATACTTGATTTCCTAAAAGAAACGGAAGTGGAAATCACCTACGGACCGGGAGAGGGAAAAAGCATAGTCGTAAAAGTGTCTTCGGTTGCGGGCGTATACGAGATAAACGAAGAATACATGAAGGCGGAGGATATTTTATCCAACGCATACACGGCTCTTTTATATGCCAAAACGGTCAGCAAAAAGAGCGTGGATTATATGAGCGAGGAGCTTAAGGAAAAGCTCGAAAACGAAAGAAAATTAAAAGGAATACTTTTCGAAGGACTTGAAAAGGAAGAATTTCAGGTCTATTACCAGCCC
>CACWIU010000137.1 GCA_902761025.1 uncultured Ruminococcus sp.
TTGATTTGCTTGAAGAAAAGGCTGCCGAAATGCCCGAAAAAGTTGCGGTTAAGTATGACGGTACAAATGTAACTTTTAAAGAGCTTAACGAAAAAGCTAACCGCTTAGGCAACGCATTGAGAAGTAAGGGTGTCGGAACAAATGACTTTGTTCTTTTGATTGCCGAGAGAAGTAATCAAATGCTCGAAGCAATCTACGGTATTTTGAAGTCGGGCGGAGCGTATGTGCCTGTTGACCCCAATACTCCCGATGAAAGAATTAAGTTTATGGCCGCCGACTGCGGAGCAAAAGCAATAGTTACTTTCGGAGTAGATTTGACTTTTGAAACAAATATCAAAGTAATTAAATACGAAGATATTGAAAATTCAAGTTGGTCAAGTGCAAATCCCGAAAGAATTACGGGCAGTCAAGACCTTGCGTATATTATCTATACTTCCGGAACAACAGGACAGCCAAAGGGCGTAATGATAGAACACCGAGGACTTGTAAATCTTTTGAGTGCGTATGAAAAGATTTACAACATGACTGAAAGCGATGTTGTTCTTCAATTTGCAAGTTACTGTTTTGACCAGTCCGTATGGGATATTTTCAGCATTGTATGGAACGGAAACGCAGTTTGTGCGATTCCTGCGGATTATGTAAGAAATCCCGAAAAGCTTGCCGAATATATGAGAGATGAGGGTATAACCCTTACTTCTCTCACTCCGGCATATATTAACATTCTTGACCCGAAAGATTTTAAGGGCTTGCGTTTGCTTGATTCGAGCGGCGAGGCAGGAAATCTTGAAACACTCCGCAAGTGGTGTAAAGCAGGAAAGCGTGTTATAAATACTTACGGTCCGACAGAAGTTACGGTAAATACTTCCAGCTATGAAGTATTTGAAGATTCCGAAAAACTTCCGATAGGTACTCCTATTGATAACTTGCAGGCATACATACTTGACGGTGCAAAACTCTGCGGTATCGGAGTACCGGGAGAATTGTGTATTGCCGGCGACGGCGTTGCAAGAGGATACTTGAACAGACCCGAACTTACGGACGAAAAGTTTGTTACCGTGCAGGCGATTTGGCAAGGTGGCTGCCGGACGGAAACATTGAATACCTCGGAAGAATTGACGAACAAGTCAAAATCAGAGGATTCAGAATTGAGCTTGGCGAAATTGAAACACGCATAAGAGAAATTGAGAATGTCAAAGACTGTGCGGTTATCGCAAGAGCCGACAGCACAGGCGACAAAGCAATTTTTGCGTATTATGTAAGCGAAAGTGAAATCAGCGTATCGAAAATTCGTGATAAACTGAGCGAAACACTTCCGAATTATATGATACCTGCTTATATGATGCAGATTGAAAGTATTCCCGTTACGAGAAACGGAAAACTTGACAGGCGAGCATTGCCGGAAATCGAAGCGAAAGCCTCAGACGAATACGCCGCTCCGAGAAGCAAAACGGAAGAAATCATCTGCGGTATCTTTGCGGAAATTCTTAATATAGAAAAAGTCGGTATTCATGACAATTTCTTTGAGATTGGCGGACATTCGTTAAGAGCGACAAGACTTGTTAATGCGATTGAAGAAAAGACAGGAGTAAAGATAGCGTTAAGAGAAATCTTTGTTTATTCAAATCCCGAAGAGCTTGCAAACGAAGTTGACAGCAGGGAAAGCGAGATTTACGAATCAATTCCAAAGGCAGAGAAAAAGGAATATTATCCGATGTCATCGGTTCAGAAGAGAACGTATCTTATACAGGAGCTTGAACCGGAATCTACGGCTTACAATATGCCTTATGTCATGAAGATGACAGGCGAAGTTGACCCTGAACAATATGCCTTATGTCATGAAGATGACAGGCGAAGTTGACCCTGAAAAACTCAAAGAGGCATTCCAAGCAATGATAAACAGGCACGAAATTCTCAGAACAGCGTTTGTTACCGTTGACGGCGAGCCTGTGCAAAAGATACTTGACAATGCAGAAGCCGATTTTGAGTATTCCGAAAGTAACGAACCCGATAAGAAAATTATCGCAGAATATCTTTGTGCGTTTGATTTAAGCAATCCGCCGCTGTTAAGAGTGAAGCTTGTTAATAAGGGCAGTTATCATTTGTTTATACTTGATATGCACCATATTGTTTCAGACGGTATGAGCGAAAATATTTTGGTCAATGAACTTACGGCTTTGTATAACGGACAAGAACTTGCTCCGCTTACTCACCAGTACAAAGATTACAGCGAGTGGATGAGAACAAGAGATTTAAGCAGTCAGGCAGAGTACTGGAAAAATCAGTTTAATGATGAAATTCCTGTTTTGGATATGCCGCTTGATTATCCCCGTCCACAGGTACAAAGTCATGTTGGCTCAACCGTTTCGGTAATGACGGACGTTGAAGTATCCGATTCAATCAAGGCTTTGTCAGAAAAAACGGGAGCAACCGAATATATGATATTCCTTGCGGCTCTTATGGTAACATTAAGCAAGTACAGCCGACAGGAAGATATCGTAATCGGCAGCCCGATAAGCGGAAGAACTCACAAGGATACCGAGCATATGCTTGGTATGTTCATTAATACTTTGGCTATGAGAGGATATCCGGAGGGTGAGAAGACATTTGGAGAGTTCCTGAATGAAATTAGAGAAACTTGTCTTAACGCTTATGAGAATCAGGAATATCCGTTTGAAGAGCTTGTCGAAGCAGTTGAAGTGCATAGGGATTTGTCGAGAAATCCGATTTTTGACGTATTAATGGTAATGCAGAACAACGAAGAAGCGGAAGCAAATCTTAATAATGTTCAGCTTGCCGATGATAATAACGCCGAGCTTTCAGCTGCAAAATTTGATTTGGATTACAATATTATTCCTCGCGGCAACAGATACGAAATTTCTCTTCAATTCTGCACGGCTCTTTTCACAAGAGAAACGGCAGAGCGTATACTTGCCAATTATCTTGAAGTTTTTAAAAATACTGCGTCAAATTCACATCAAAAGTTAAGCGATGTTGAAATGCTTACCGAAAGCGACAAGACGCAGATTACAGAGAAATTCAATGATACATACGCTGATTATCAGACAAATAAAACGCTTGCGGAACTTTTTGAAGAACAAGTAAGCAAAACTCCCGAAAATATTGCGGTTATTTTTGAAGATAAGTCTTTGACTTATGCGGAATTAAACCGCAAAGCCAACAGTTTGGCTTATACTTTGCGTAATAATGGCGTAAAGCCAAATGATTTTGTTGCGATTATAGCAGACAGAAGCATTGAAATGATATGCGGAGTTTACGGAGTTGTTAAGTCGGGAGCGGCTTATGTTCCTATGGAACCCACTTATCCGAAAGAAAGAATACAATATATGTTCAAAGACTGCAAACCGAAAGCGGTTTTGACATATACAAAAGAAAACATTGATTTGCCAGATGAAATTCCTGTTATAAACTTAGATTTAAACAGCGATATTTGGAATAGCGGTTCGGAAAATCTTGTATTGGCAAATAAGCCGGACGACGTTGCGTATTGTATTTATACGTCGGGTACGAGCGGCGAGCCAAAGGGAGTTATTATAGAAAATCATTCTGTTGCAAATCACCTGAATGTAATGAGAAACAAATTTTATGCGGAAAGCGGAAACGGAGCTGCTCCGTTGTTTACAAGCTTTGCATTTGACTTTGTTGTTCCTGCAATTTTCGGAACAATTCTTTACGGCGATACGCTTGCGGTAATGAAAGACGTGCAGTCGCTCGCTCGTTATTCCGAAGAAAATACCTTGGCAGTATTTAAAATTACTCCGTCTTATTT
>CACWIU010000138.1 GCA_902761025.1 uncultured Ruminococcus sp.
CTGTTTTATACTCATATTCGCAAGAGCCGCCTCTGCCTGTGCGGAGTCTTCTCCATACTTGCTAACAGCAACATTATATGCTGTCTGTGCTTTATCAGCGGCGAGTGTTGCTTTTTCAACTTTGAGCATTTGTTCGTCAATAGCCTGTTGGTCGAATTTGGTTACAGTTTCGGAAGCGTAAAAACCGAGCGACTTCATCATATCTGATGACTTTTTTGTTGGAGCTGCAAGGCTTGTAATCGACTTTCTGAGCGTTGTTCCTGCCTGACTGCTCTTAATTCCGTTGTTTGCAAGAACACCAATAGCCGCAGCCATATCTTCAATACTGTACCCCATTGAACCCGCCACAGGCGCTACATATTTAAATGTTTCGCCCATCATAGATACATTGGTGTTGGCATTTGAAGAAGCGGCTGCGAGAACGTCCGCAAAATGACTGCTGTCATCGGCTTTCAATCCGAAGGCGGTAAGTGCGTCTGTAACGATATCGGACGTTGTTCCTAAACTCTCACCACTGGCGGCAGCAAGGTTCATAATACCTTCAATACCGCCCATCATTTCGTCTTTTTTCCAGCCCGCCATGCTCATGTACTGGAACGATTCAGCCGCCTCTGATGCGGAACGTCACACCTGAAATAGCGGAAACTTTACTCATTGCGCTCTCAAAATCAGCGGTAGTTTTTACGGCAGCAGTTCCAACTGTGCCTACAGCGGCGGTAATTGGCATTAATGCTTTTCCTGCTGATTCGACTTTTGAGCCAAACTCCTGCATTTTTTGTCCGTGTGATGCCATTTTCTCTAAAGAAGTTGATGTCTTTCCAGCTTGCTCCCTAAGTGATTCTAAGTTTTGCTCTGTTTCAATAATTTCACGCTGTAATGCGTCATATTGTTCGGGAGATATCGGGTTTCCAAATTCATTGGATACATCTTTTGCATCTTGTTTAAGCTTTTTAAGTTCTGTCGATGTATCTTCTATTTCTTTTTGCAAGGTATTATATGCATCGGTATTTATATTACCTGACTTCTCCATTTCGGAACTTTTTTCTTTGAGCTTTTTAAGCTTTTCGGTAGTTTCGTCTATTTTTGTTTTTATCGGGTCAAATTTTTGTTTCCAAGCGTCATAGTTATCTTTGCTTTTAAGAACTTGCTCCTGAGCCGTTTTTAAGGTATCAAGCTTATCTTTCGTTTCCCCTACAGCCTGTTTTAAAAGTTTCTGTTTTTGTGACAGGATTTCTGTGTTTGTAGGGTCAAGTTTTAAAAGCTTTTCAACGTCTTTAAGCTGAGATTGAGTGGAGCGGATTTGAGTGTTGACACCTTTCAAAGCGGTCTGGAGCTTGGTAGTGTCGCCACCTATTTCAACGGAAATTCCTTTAATTCGATTTGCCACTTACACATACCTCCCTCGTTCAGAAAATGGGTACAAAAAATGCCCGGAGATTATCCGAGCATAAGTAGTTGAAGTTCAAATCAAAAAATATTTTTTAATATGATAACTTAGAGTCACTATTATAAAAATTCTGCCCCAAGCTTTTTCAATTTTTCATAGTATTTTTCTTTTTTAGTATTAAACATAGTGCCAATTGCAGATGTATTCAAAATAACTCGATATCCGTTTTTTAAAGCACCAAATGCCGTTAATGAAACACAACCACCGCCATCTAAGCCGATAATTTCAATGGTATCTATGTGATTTGTTTTCATAAAATCAGAAAAATTCTCATTGGTAAAAGCATCTCCTGAATACTTTGAAAAAATATTCGACGATACAACCTGTAAATCCTTAACCAGTTCGGAATCTGATGTCCCATCAAATACCTTTACAGGAGCAAATTTATTTATAAAATTATTCTTCATCAGATTTCTGATATATACAACCAAATCGGCATCTGTATTATTTATGACATTATTTACTTTTTTGAGTAAAGCAGTATCATATTTGAAAAAATCTGCGTGATTTTTTCCTACGGTTGCCTCTTGCATATCAATAACAAGCAGAGCTTTTCTCATTCGTTCTCACCCTCATATTCCGCTTTATATGCCTAAATTATAACATAGATAAACTATGCCGTCAAGCTTTAGCAAACACCTAAAAATTTTCAATGTCCTCAGCAGTTGCCAATTCTCTCCAGTCCTTGTATTCGTCATTCCTACTCTCACAGTACATATCATTAACCATTCCGATAGTCAGCAAATCAAGGTCGCTTAATGACAACCCGATTTGCAGACATC
>CACWIU010000139.1 GCA_902761025.1 uncultured Ruminococcus sp.
TCTATGTTTCCGTCCGGCAGCCACCTTGCCAAGTCGCCCGAACGGTACATTCTGCCCTCTCCGAAAGGATTCTTAACGAATTTCTCCGCTGTGAGTTCTGGCCTGTTCAAATAACCTCTTGCAACGCCGTCGCCGGCTACGCACATTTCTCCGGGTACTCCGATACCGCAAAGCTGGTTGCCGTTCATGATATAAGTCTTCAATGTCGGAATTGACGTTCCTATGTCGCTTATGCCACGCTCGATTTCTTCATCGCCTATTTTTCGATAAGTTACGTGTACGGTAGTTTCCGTAATGCCGTACATATTGACGATAGTTACTTCGGGGTGGGATTCGTGCCATAATTTCAGCTTTGACGGGTTCAACGCTTCGCCGCCGAATATCAAGTATCTGAGGCTGAGTTTTTCGCCGTTGTCAGCCGCCATGAGATTATAGAATGATGTCGGCACTTGATTCAAAACGGTAACTTGTTCTTTTTCAAGCAGCTTAGTCATTGCGGATTCGTCTTTGGTTGTTTCTTCGTTTACAACCACAAGCTTACCGCCGTATAAAGTCGCTCCGTACATCTCCCATACTGAGAAGTCAAAGCCGTATGAATGGAACATTGTCCATACGTCATACTCGTTAAAATCGTACTCAAATTTATCGTTAAACAAAAGTCTGACAACATTTTTATGCATGATTTCAACGCCCTTGGGCTTGCCTGTCGTTCCCGAAGTGTAAATTACATACAATCCGCTTTCCGGAGTAATATCGGCTTTAAATTCTTCTTCTATATCATGATATGCTTCATCGCTCTTGAGATTGATTCTCTTTCCGCCGTAATCAATTTCCAACGGAGTTTCGCCGCAAAGAAGAATTTCAGCTCCGCAGTCTTCGAGAATATATTGAACTCTGTCCGCGGGATACATTGTGTTTATCGGCACATAAACGCCGCGGGATACATTGTGTTTATCGGCACATAAACGCCGCCTGCCTTGATAATGCCGTAAATTCCTATAATCATTTCAAGGCTTCGTTCAATGTACATTGCGACATAGTCGCCGGGCTTAACTCCCTCGGCAATGAGTTTTCCTGCCAATCTGTCAGCTTGTGCGTTTAACTGCACATATGTCAAACTCGTATCTTCAAATACTACCGCCGTATTGTCGGGAGTTCTGTTTGCTTGCTCCTCGAACAAATCTACAACTGTCTTATTTCTCGGATAATCTGCGTCCGTATCGTTGAACGCTCCCAAAATAAGAGTTTTTTCGTTTTCAGTCAGCATTTCAATGTCGTCGAGTTTTGCCTGCGAATTAGCCGCCGCATATTTCAAAACTTCCAAGTAATTTGAAAGTATGCGTTTTGCCGTTTCCTTTGTGAAAAGAGACGTGCAAAATTCTAAGAATATTTCGTACTTTTCCCCAACGGGTGAAACGGTATACGACATATCAAACTTTGAGATAGTCTTAGGCTCGCTGTCAACATCTTCGACATTGACGTTTGAAAGATTAATTGTTTCTATCTCGTTGTTCTGCAAAGTGAGAAGTACGTCAAACAGCGGATTTCTGGACAAATCGCGATGTACTTCCACTGCCTCCACAAGCTCTTCAAACGGATACTCCTGATTTTCATATGCGTTAAGACAAATCTCACGAATTTCTTTAAGGAACTCGTCAAATGTCTTTTTTCCCTCGGGATATCCTCTCACTGCAAGAGTATTTACAAACATTCCCAGCATAGATTCGGTATCTTTATGAGTTCTTCCGCTTATCGGGCTGCCGATTACAATATCTTCCTGTCGGCTGTACTTGCTCAATGTCACCATAAGAGCCGCCATAAATATCATGTATACGGTAGCTCCCGTCTTTTCCGAAAGCCTGTTGATTTCTGCCGACAACTGCTCGTTCATTGCCGCCGAAACTACCGACCCTGCGTGGCTTTGAATTTGCGGACGGGCATAATCAAACGGCATATCCAAAACAGGAATTTCATCGTTAAACTGATTCTTCCAGTACTCTGCCTGACTGCTTAAATCTCTCGTTCTCATCCACTCGCTGTAATCTTTATACTGGTGAGTAAGCGGAGCAAGCTCTTCTCCGTTGTAAAAGGCCGTAAGCTCGCTTATAAAGACATTTTCACTCATACCGTCAGAAATGATGTGATGTGTGTCCATTAAGAACAGATGATACTCGCCTTTATTAACAAGCTTTATTCTTGCCAGCGGCGGACTGCTTAAATCAAAGGCTCTGTAATAACCTTCGGCTATTGTTTCGTCCGTTTCGTTGCTTGCCGCATATTCAAAATCAGCTTCTACATTTTCAAGCACCTTTTGCACAGGCTCGCCGTCAACAGTAATAAATGCTGTTCTGAAAATTTCGTGCCTGTTTATCATTGCTTGGAATGCCTCTTTGAGTTTTTCAGGGTCAACTTCGCCTGTCATCTTCATGACATAAGGCATATTGTAAGCCGT
>CACWIU010000140.1 GCA_902761025.1 uncultured Ruminococcus sp.
ATTGCACCAAACATATAAAACACATTAGCTTCTAAGTCTATAGGAACATTAGATCCATTCCATGCAGTATAAACACGTTCATAATCAGTAATAAACGCTTTTACAGAGCGTAAGTTCTCCACTTGACTTTCTGTGAAAATTTTATTGATAGTTCCAATGTGTGTTTTCAGAAAGTCTTTATATCCTTCTGTAGTTTCTATATAACTGTTTACAATAGATTCTATTGCTTTTTGATAATCGTATTTTATTTGTATAGTACGAGAAACTAATTTCTCTTTAAACTCTTCGTATTTATTATCGTTATCAGTATTATTAGTGGACTTAATTTTTTCTTCATCGGCAATTATTATTACTTTTATATTTTTATTTTCCGAATATCCGTTTATCGCTCCCATTAAGTCAATTCTATCAATTTTTGAACGCTCAAAGTCATCAAAAAATAGAATTAATTCCTTTTTTATAATTTTATTATCATTTTTTGAAGTATTCGCAAAATTGTAACACGATATATATTTTTCTACGAAAAAGAAATCCTGCCAACGAACTGTTAGTGCAGCATTAATACTTTTAGCTATCTTGAAATGTTCACCTAAGATGGTGGATGCTTTTAACGCAAAATCCTTTACTTTATTAAGCTGTTTCTTTAGCTTATCTGGAGTTTTATCGAAACCTCTATTAAAAAACACTCTGTTTTTTATTTCATTGTGAAGCACTTCTATGGAATCTATACCGAACAACGATATTGAAACAGCCAAATACTTATCACTATTATTTAACTGCGAAGTAATGTCTTGAATTAAATATGTTTTGCCACACCCCCATTTTCCCGTAACTAAAAGAGCTCCATTGTTTGAATTTTGATTTATATATTCCAGTATTTCATATTTAGTGTCCATATCTAACTCCTTGGTTTTATTGATTATCGGTTTAATCCATGTCATCTTTTGTTCCGTATCGCCTTGCACAAACGCAGGCTAGTTGTAATTTACTATAACATGTTTTATTATTTTACCACGAATCAAGAGTTATGGCAACATCAAGTCGCGCATTTATATTATGGCAGCCACATCGCAGCTGCTGAAAAAATATTGAAAAGACGTGTGAAAATATCTGTGTTCGGGCAGCGGTCAAAGACCACGGAAAACACGTGTGTGTAGTGCGGCATAGTTTATCATAACGGCATTCCCTGTCGCGTGCGAAAGCAGTATGTTTCCGGACAAAATCTTTTAAAAAGAATTGCGATTCCGCGTTTTTGTCCAGAAAACATCTTGACAAACACACGTGTATGTGTTATTATATTTTCTGCAAGTGACACGCGTTCATTTGCAGCGACATTATATTTAGGGGTATAGCTCAGTTGGTAGAGCAGCGGTCTCCAAAACCGCGTGCCGAGGGTTCAAGTCCTTCTGCCCCTGCCACTCAGACCTTCAAAAATGGCTTATCTAAGCCGTTTTTGAGGGTTTTCTTTTTTTGGCTTGAACCCATTTCTAACGAGCTATACCCCGATTTAGAAGCAATTCAATATATCCATAATCATAAATCTAAATTCTATCCCAATAAAGATTAAAACGCTGCACTCAACAAGTAATGTCAAGTACAGCGTTCGTAGTTTAAACTGTAAGTGATTTCAACCCATCGTCAGTTATTTCAGCACGGCAAAAAATAGCTTTTCTTTGTTTATGCGTCGCAAAATTTGACCTTTAACTCTGAGGTTTTTCCACTACTATATGCTGCTAAATATACAAAAGAATTATTTAAACTTCCGCAGTAATAATCTATATAATCTGAAGAAATAATTGCTTTGTCATGTCCTGTTATCCAACTATTAGCTGCTGAAAGTTATTCGATCACCGTCAAACTCTTTTCCGCTTTTTTGACGGAGGTTTTGTTGAGCGCTGCAGCGATCACTAAAACTATGAGCGCAAAAACCGCAGCCGTGACAGCAGCGATCGTCACCGTTGTGCTGTTAATGAATATCGCGGAAAGCTCCGGGATCATCGCAACGATAATGAGAACAAACAGAGCGATATACATCGCAAATCCGACGACAAGGGCGACGGCGTTTATTCCGCCCAGCTTGCGTGATAGTTCCGTTTCGCTGTCCCGGTTGAAAACCGGACTCTTGGCATTGCTCACGAGCATACAGTTGACAAAGATCAAGTTACAAAGTACACAGACGAACGCACTATACAGAAATACCCAGCTGCCTGTGAATGTGACGATGCCTGTCGCAATACAAACGATACCGAGAATCAGGATGTACGGCACGCTTCCGAGCGAACAGATCAGCATGGCAAAGCGGAGCTTGCTTTTGTAGTAATCCTTAAAATCAAGCGGCATGGCACGTAAAATATAGAAGCTGCCGCCCTCGCGCGAAAAGGCGGTTCCGGGCAAATTATTGAAGCCGCAGGCAAAGCAGGACGCCGCAACACCGAGAAAGATCGCGCAGATCAGCGCGGCGCTTGTGTCAACAGAACCGGCGGTGCTGAAGAGCGCGTTTTTGCCGAAAGCGAACGGCAGAACAAAAAACAGCGGCCAGATAAATGTCATGGCAAAACCGTAAATCATATAAGCCGGATTCCTGTGCGCATTTTTCGCCTCGTAGGAGGTCAGCGCTTTCAGAGCGCTGCGCTTCTTCCGACCGGAAAGCATGCTTTTTTCGACAGGCTTTTTTGCGGAGCCGGTATTTTGCATGGAGAGCGCTGTGGACAGATAAAACAGCTTGATAACAAGCAAGGCGAAAGCGATAGCTGCAGCGGTAATG